>SCRU01000162.1 GCA_004323695.1 Burkholderiaceae bacterium | reverse complement strand
CCTTCCGCGCAGATGGTGCGGTAGCAAAGCGCTGCGCCTTCGGCAGAGCAGCCGACGATACCGATGTGTTGGGGCATGGTGATGACTCCGCTGGCAAATGCCCGTCAGACGCTGCGCGGCCACACACGCAATGCCAGCGCGCCCAGCGCCGACATCGTGGCCAGCAGCGTGACCGCGATCCAGCCCCATTGCGCAAACAGCAGCGCGCCGATGGCCGAACCCACCGCCATGCCGATGAACATGGCAGTCATCAGCACGGCATTGAGGCGGCTGCGCGCGCCGGCATCGATGCTGTACACGATGTGCTGGTGGGCGATCAGCGAAGACTGAATGCCCAGGTCGAACACGATGGTGCTGATGACCAGCACCCACAGTTGCGCCCCGACGTCCAGCAGCGAGCCCAGCGACATGGCCGCAAAGGCAAGCACGACCAGCGCCGCGCCGAACCGGGTGACGATGCCGGGGCCACGCCGATCTGCCAGCCGGCCCGCGATCGGGGCCGCCAACGCGCCCGCCGCGCCTGCAAGACCAAACGCGCCGGCCACGGCGGCGCCCATGTGGAATGGCCTGGCATGCAGCATCACGGCCAGGGTGGACCAGAAGGCGCTGAAGCTGACCGACAGCAGGCCCTGCGCTGTTGACGCGCGCCGCAATGCGCGGTGCCGCATCCACAGGCTCGCCAGCGAACGCAGCAATGCGCCGTAAGACAGGCGAGTGGTGACCTCGAAGCGCGGAAGCCGGCGCCACGCAGCCACGCCAATCAGCGCAATACTGGCGGCGGCCGCAACAAACATCACGCGCCAGCCCCAACGCTGCGCCACCAGACCGCTGATCACGCGCGACAGCAGGATGCCGAGCAATAGTCCGGTCATCACGGTGCCCACCACCTTGCCGCGCCGCGCCTCGGGCGCCAGCGTGGCCGCGGCGGGAACGATGTCTTGTGCCATGGTGGCGGCCAGGCCGATCACGAGGCTGGCCATGGCCAGACCCTCGATGGACTGGGCCGCCGCCGTCAGCAGTAACGCAAGGCAGAGCACGGCGGCTTTCAGCAAAATGATGCGCCGCCGATCGTAGCGGTCGCCCAGCGGCGCCAGAAAAAACAGCCCCAGCGCATAGCCGAACTGTGTGAGCGTGGGGATCAACCCGACGGACTCGCCCGATGCGTGGAATTGCGCGCTGAGCAGCCCGAGCATGGGCTGACTGTAATAGAGCGATGCCGCGGCCAGTCCGGCGCCGCTGGCCAGCAGCAAGACCAGGGGCGCCTCGAGCGGAGTAGACGCCGGGAGCGGCGCGGCGATTGCCGGCGTGAGTGGAGTTGCCTGAAATTGAGGCACGTGTTGAACCCTGGAATTTGCAAAAGGATTGGAGTCTATAGGTTCCGGTGGCTGCGTGCAGCGGGGGCTGCGCGCGTGAAATGATGATGCAGCCGGTCTCCAGCGGCTCGCGCAGCGCTTCGAGCGCCGCGCGCGGCAAATGGTTCAGTGCTCCGAAGGCCCTCGACATCAATCTGCCGGTTCCTTGATATCTCCGACAGCAACGGTGCCGGCGATCCGTGCGCTGCCGCGAGGCGCTCGGCGCGGACGGAAATGTCGCTCGTCAGGGCTGTCGCCCGTCCGCGCTATCCGCAGGCTGCGACGGGGGGCGGATCAGCGCCGCCGGGGCCGAGACCTCCGGCAGCGCGACCGCGCTGTCCACTTCCGCGAAGTGGCAGGCGACCGGATGGCCCTGGCCGCGGTCGATCAGCTCGGGCTCCTGCTCGGCGCAGATGGGCTGCGCCTTCCAGCAGCGCGTTCGGAAGCGGCAGCCCGACGGTGGGTTGGCCGGGCTTGGCACTTCGCCGCGGAGGACGATGCGCTTGCGCACGCCGCGTGCGCCCGGATCGGGCACCGGTGCGGCCGCCAGCAGCGCCTGCGTGTAGGGGTGACTCGGTTCGCCGTAGACGGCCTCGCGCGTGCCGGTTTCGACGATCTTGCCAAGATACATCACCGCGACGCGGTCGGAGATGTGCCGCACGACCGTCAGGTCGTGCGCGATGAAGAGGTAGGCGAGGTGGAATTCGTCCTGCACGCTCTTGAGCAGGTTGACCACCTGCGCCTGGATCGACACGTCGAGCGCGGAAACCGGCTCGTCGAGCACCAGCAGGTCCGGGTTCAGGGCCAGGGCCCGGGCGATACCGATGCGCTGGCGCTGCCCGCCGGAGAACTCGTGCGGATAGCGCTTGGCGTGGGCCGGGCTCAGGCCGACGGTCTCCATCAGCCGGGCCACCTGCCGCGGGCCATCGCCGCGCTCGTACAGGCCATGCACGCGCAACGGCTCGGCAATCAGGTTCAGCACCGTCATGCGCGGGTCGAGCGAGGCGAACGGATTCTGGAACACGATCTGCATGCTGCGCCGCACGCTGCGCATCTGGCTGCGCGTGAGTGCAGTGATGTCCTGGCCCTTGAACTCGATGCTTCCGCTGGTCGGGTCGATCAGCCGGATCAGCGTACGCCCGAGCGTCGTCTTGCCACAACCGGACTCGCCGACGACACCCAGCGTCTCGCCGGTCGCCACGTCGAGCTCGACACCGTCGAGCGCATGCACCTGGCCGACCGTGCGGTGCAGCAGGCCTTGCATGATCGGGAAGTGCTTGACGAGCTTGCGCGCCCGCAGGATCACCTCGCCGCGCGTGCGGCGTTCGTCCGTCACGCGGCACCTCCGCCGTGTGTCGCTGCCGGCACCGCGCTCGCGCCTTCCAGCTCGGCGACGAAATGGCAGGCCGAGCGATGCTCGCCGGCCGCGACTGATTGCAGTTCGGGGCGCGTCGTGCGACAGATTTCCCGGCCGCGCGCGAGAAAACAGCGCGGGTGGAACGGGCAGCCGGAGGGCACGTGAGCCAGATCCGGCGGACTGCCCGGGATCGGCCGCAGCCATTTCTCGTTCCCCGTCGTCTGCGGCAGGCTGCCGATCAGGCCGAGCGTGTACGGATGCCGGGGTGCCGAGAAGATCGCCTGCACCGCGGCCGATTCGACGACGTGGCCCGCGTACATCACGACGACCCGGTCGGCCATCTCGGCGATCAGTCCGAGGTCGTGGCTGACCAGCACGAGGCTCGCGCCGGTGTCACGCTGCGCCGCACGCAGCACGTCCATGATCTGAGCCTGGATCGTCACGTCCAGGGCGGTGGTCGGCTCGTCGGCGATCAGCAGCGAGGGGGCGTTGGCGACCCCCATCGCGATCATCGCGCGCTGGCGCATGCCGCCGGAATATTCATGCGGAAACTGGTCGTAGCGGCGCCCCGCTTCCGGGATGCCGACCGTTTCCAGCAACGCCACGCCACGCCGTTCGACCTCGGCGGCGTCCAGCTTCCCGTGCGCCTCCAGGGCCTCGCGAATCTGTCGGCCGACCTTCAGCACCGGATCGAGACAGGTCATCGGGTCCTGCGGAATCAGCGCGATGCGCCGGCCCCGGATGTGGCGGATCTCGCGCTTGGACGCTTGCAGCAGGTTCTTGCCATCGAACAGGATCTGGCCGGACGTCTCGACCCGGGTGGAGGGCGGGATGAGCCGCAGCACCGACAGCATCGTCACGCTCTTGCCGCAGCCCGACTCGCCGACCACGCCGAGCGTCTCGCCCCGGTACACGTCGAAGCTCACGCCGTCGACGGCGCGCACCGATTCCGTGCGGGTGCGGAAGGTGATCCGCAGGTCCCGGATCGACAGCAGCGGTGCATCACGCTCGGGCATGGGCCGCTACTCCCGCAGGCTCGGGTCGAGGGCGTCGCGCAGTCCGTCGCCCACGAGGTTGAAGCTCAGCACCGCGAGGAAGATCGCGAGCCCCGGAAAGGTCAGCTGGTACGAGGCCTTGAAGATGAAGGAGCGCGCGGTTCCGAGCATCGTCCCCCACTCGGGGGTCGGTGGCTGCACGCCGAGACCCAGGAAGCCGAGACCCGCGGCGACCAGGATCGTTACCCCGATGTTCAGCGTCGCATACACGATGATCGGCGTGAGCGCATTGCGCAGCACGTGCCGCACGAGGATCGCGGTCGAACTCTCGCCGAACGCGATGGCAGCCTCGATGTACACCTCTTCGCGCAGCGACAGTGCCTGGCCGCGGGCCAGCCGGATGAACTGCGGGATCACGCCGACCCCGGCGGCAATCGTCACCGTTTCGATGCCGACGCCGAACACGGCCACCAGCACCAGCGCGAGCAGGAACGGGTTGAACGACAGCAGGATGTCCGTGACGCGCTGGATCAGCATGTCGGTCGCACCGCCGACGTAGCCCGAAATCAGCCCGAGCGGCACGCCGATCACCGCAGCGATGGCGACCGCGACCGCGCCGATGGCCAGCGTGTAGCGCCCACCATACATGACGCGCGCGAGGATGTCCTGGCCGAGATCGTCGGTGCCGAAAGGATGCATCGCCGACGGCGAAAGAAACGCGCTGGACAGATCCTGGGCGGTCGGATCGTATGGCGTGAGCAGCGGCGCGAAGATCGCTGCCCCAGCGAGCACCAGCAGGATGACGATGCCGATCACCGCACCCTTGTTGCGCGCGAACGTGCGCAGCTTCTTCAGCGACGTGCGCTGCGCTTGCGGCGCCGCGTCCTGCGCGCTGCCGATTGCCGTCGGCGTCATCGGTACAGCCTCACGCGTGGGTCGACCACCGAATACAGCAGATCGGTGATGATGTTGAGCACGATGAACATGGCCGCGAAGACGAAGACGATGCCCTGCACGAGCGGGAAATCCCGGTTGTTGATCGACTGCACCAGCAACTGGCCGATGCCGGGCCACGAGAACACCGTTTCGGTCAGGACCGCGCCACCCAGCAGCGTGCCGAACTGCAGGCCGATCACCGTCAGGATCGGAATGAAGGCGTTGCGCAGCGCGTGCCGCACCGCCACCCGCTCGGGCACGCCCTTGGCGCGTACCGTGCGCACGTAGTCCTGGTCGAGCGTGTCGAGCATCGTCGAGCGCGTCATCCGGGAGACGACGGCCATTGAGAACACGCCAAGCGTGATCGTCGGCATCACCAGGCTGGAGAGTTGGTCGGCGCCGCCGATCGGCAGCAGCTTGAGTTGCACCGAGAACAGCACGATCAGCAGGATGCCCAGCCAGTACACCGGCATCGAGATGCCCGCGACGCCGAGCATCGAGCCCAGGGCATCGAGCCAGCGCCCCTTGTGCGTGGCCGCCAGCACGCCCAGCGCAATGCCGAAGACCGCTCCAAACAGCGTGCCGCAGACCGCGAGCACGACGGTGTACGGCAGGCGATGGCCGATCTCCGAGAGCACCGGCGTGCCGAACCGGGCCGACATCCCGAGGCTGCCGTGCGCGATGTTCTCGAGGTAGCGCCAGTACTGCACCGCAACGGGCTGGTCCAGGCCCATCGAGATTCGCACTTGTTCGACCTGTTCGGGGGTGGCCTGAAGGCCGGCGATGATCTGTGCGGCGTCCCCGGGCAGCGCCCGCACGAGCAGCACCATCACCAGGATCACCCCGAGCAGCGTGACGATGGCCGCGACGAGTCGCCGCGCCAGGTATCGCAGAAAGCCGCTCACGCGCCGAAGTCGTTCACGCGGCCGGCGTGGCCGCCCCGCGCCGCCGAGATTCGCACGTCATGGCTTCGGGTGTACCGCCATTGTCTCGAACTTCTCGTTCGGCAGGTACGACACGCCGGTGATCTTGGAGTTGTAGGCCAGGATCAGGGTTTGGCTCCACAGGAAGATCCACGGTGCCTGCTGCCAGACATCTTTCTGGATCTGGCAGAGCTGCTGGTGGCGGCTGGCTTCGTCGAGGTTCAACGCCGCCTCGGAGGCCAGCTTGTCGATCGCCGGAGTCGAGAAGAACGACGTGTTCAGCCCCTTGGGCGGGATGCTGCCCCCGGTGAACATCTGCAACTGGGTCGGGCCGTCGAGGGCGCCGGGGGCCCATCCCAGCACGTGGAGGTCGAACGGCCCGTTTTTGTTCAGCATGGCCGATACGTACGACGGCCAGTCCATCGTGCGAACGTTGGCGTCGATCCCCACTTTGCGCAAGTATCCCGAGATGGCCTGCGCGAACTGGATGTCCTGGATATAGCGACCGGTCGGTGAACCCAGCGTGATCTTCAGGTTCTTGACGCCGGCTTCCGACAGAAGCTGCTTGGCCTTGTCGGGGTTGTAGTCGTAGGCGCCGACCTTGCAGTAGCCGGTCAGCGACGAGGGGAATGCCGAGTCCATGGGATTGACGGAGTCGAACATCACATTCTTGATGATCGCGTTCTTGTCGACCGCATAGTTCAGTGCCTGGCGAACCTTGACGTTGTCGAACGGCGGCTTCGTCGTGTTGATCGCGATGAAGACCGAGCGGTCGCTCGGCGCCTTCAGCAGCTTGACCGCAGAGTTCTGTGACAGAGACTGAAGGTCCGTCACCGGCGGGTTCATGATCACGTCGAGCTGCCCTGCGAGCAGCCCGGCCTCACGGGAGTTCGCCTCCGGGATGATCTTGAAGTCGACCGTCTTGTAGTAAGGCTTCTGGCCCCAGTAGTCATCGACCCGCGTGTAGACCACCTCGCTGCCCTTGGTCCAGTGCGTGAACTGGTAGGGGCCGGTACCGACCGGGTGCACGATGTTCGTCGGCGAGTTGCCGTCCTTGCTCGCCGACGTCGGCGAGAAGATCGACGCCATCGTCGTCGACAGGTTCGGCAGCAGGTTGGGGTCCGGGTGCTTCAGGTGGACCGCGACCGTCGTTGGGTTGACCGCCTCGATGCTCTGCATCGACTTGAAGCCCGCGCCGATCGGCACTTTGACCTTGCCGCTGATCAGGCGGTCGAGCGAGAACGCGACCGCCTCGGCATTGAACGGCGTGCCATCATGGAACTTCACCCCTTGGCGAAGTTTGAAGGTCAGCGTCAGACCGTCCTTGGACGTCTCCCAGGAGGTAGCGAGCAGCGGCTTGATCTTGCCCTGCGTGTCGAACGCCACCAGGGTCTGCAGGCCATAGTCGATCACATTCTGCACCGTCGTGGTCGTCTGCTGGGCCGGGTCGACCGTATCGAGATCGACGCCGATGCCGATCGTGAGCGTGGCGTTCGGCGACGGCGCCGGCATGCCCTGGCCGAAGGCTTGCGCCGCGAAACCAACGGTCAGCAGGGTGGCCAGCACGACCGAGCCGATACGCAAGCGCCGGAAGGTTGCGGGATACACGACGTTCATGTGGTCTCCTTTTCTTTGGCAAAGCTTTTGTTTCGCTGCGAGATGGCGGTCGCAAGGGCCGAACCCGCAGATTTCGACCGCATGCATAGTATCACGCACACTGCCGCTGCAGCAGCTTTCGCAAGCTGGCCACGGCGATGTTTGCGCTACCGGAACGCTGCCTGCCCGGCAAGACGTCGTGCGACCGTGCGCGGCCGACGGCGAATGGCTCGACATCGCGGCCGACCATGCCGATGTGTTGGGTCATGGCGACGGGTTGGCGGGCAACGTGATAGGTATGCGTGGCTGGACCACAAGCGCAGCGCCAGCGCCGCCGGCTCGCAGCAGGAAAACGGCATGGGTCAGGACAGCGCCCGCCGGTACTGCATCGCTTCGGCCACGTGCGTGACCTGCGTGCTTTGCGCACCGGCCAGGTCGGCGATGGTGCGCGCCACCTTGAGCGCGCGGTGCGTGCTGCGCGCCGACCAGCCGAGCCGGGTCGCGGCCGTGTTGAGGAATTTGGCGGCGGCGGCATCCAGCGCCAGGTGCGCGTCGATCTCCTGCCCCTGCAGCGCCTGATTCGTCTTGCCCTGGCGCGCCAGCGCGCGCTGGCGTGCCGCGTTGCAGCGCTCGCGGATGTCGTGGCTGGATTCACCCGGCGGCGCCTGCACCAGATCCTGCGGGGGCAGCGCCGGCACCTCCACATGCAGGTCGATGCGATCCAGCAGCGGGCCGCTGAGCTTGCCCTGGTAGCGTGCCACCTGGTCAGGCGTGCAGCGGCAGGCCTTGAGTGGCGAGCCCAGGTAGCCGCAGGGGCAAGGGTTCATGGCGCCGATCATCTGGAAGCGCGCCGGAAACTCAGAGCGCCGCGCCGCGCGTGAAATGGTGATGCTGCCGGTCTCCAGCGGCTCGCGCAGCGCTTCGAGCGCGGCGCGCGGAAACTCGGGGAACTCGTCGAGGAAAAGGACTCCATGGTGCGCCAGTGAAATCTCGCCCGGGCGTGGTGGCGAGCCGCCCCCGACCAGCGCCACCGCGCTGGCCGTGTGGTGCGGGCTGCAGGTGGGGCGCACGGCCCAGCGCGCCAGCGAGAAGCGCCCGCCCAGGCTGGCGATGGCAGCGCTTTGCAGCGCTTCCTCGGTCGTCATGGGTGGCAGCAGGCCGGCAAAGCGCTGCGCCAGCATGGATTTGCCCGAACCGGGCGGGCCCATTAACAAGAGGCTGTGGCCGCCCGCCGCCGCGATTTCCAGTACGCGCTTGGCCGCCGCCTGGCCCTTCACGTCGGCCAGGTCGGCATAGGCTGCCGTGGCGGGCACGGCGGTGGGCGTGATGCGCGACCAGCCCTCGGCCGGCTCGGCAGCATTGGCGCCCTGCGGCAGGAACTGGCGCACGACGTCGAGCAGATGGCCGGCACGGTAAACCTGAGCGTCGGGCACCAGCGCGGCCTCTTCGGCGCTGTCGGGCGGCAGCACCAGTTTGGTGATCACATGCCCGGCGTGCAGCGCCAGGCTCATGGCCAGTGCACCGCGCACCGGGCGCAGCCCCCCCGACAGCGACAGCTCGCCGGCAAACTCATGGCCGGCCAGCCGGGCCGCATCAATCTGGCCGCTGGCGGCCAGGATGCCGAGCGCAATCGGCAAATCGAAGCGCCCGGAATCCTTGGGCAGATCGGCCGGCGCCAGGTTCACGGTAATACGCTTGTTGCCCGGAAACTCCAGCCCCGAGTTCTGGATGGCCGAGCGCACCCGCTCGCGCGCCTCTTTCACCTCGACGTCGGCGAGCCCAACCAGCGTGAAGCTGGGCAGGCCGTTGGCCAGATGCACCTCGACCGTGACGGCCGGCGCCTCCAGCCCGAGCAGGGCGCGGCTTTGAACCAGCGCCAGGCTCATTGGAATACCTCCGTGCTGCGCACTGCGGTGCGAACATCGTTTGAGCAGCCCGGCGCGGTGCTCATGCGCGCGACTCCCCAACTTGGGGCAGGAGCGCCCACCCGAGGGCGGCGGCATGGCACTGCAACGGTGCAAACTGGACATTCATACAGTCATCTTAACGCAGCTCGACCGGTTTGGGTGTGCGGGCGCGAAGAGGCGCACCAGGACGGGCGCTGGCATGGTCCGTGCTTGAAGTGCTTGTTCGTCCACTTCTTCTTGGAACCTGCATGACATTCAAGACCGCATCCGCGCTGACGCTGGCCGCCCTGGCCATGCTGGCGGGGCCGGGCATCGCGCTGGCGCAGACCGCAACGCCCGCCGCTGCGGCGCCGGCGCCCGACTACACGCTGGCCTACAACATCGGCGTCGTCAGCGACTACCGGTTCCGGGGGCTGTCCCAGTCCGGCAAGGATCCGGCCCTGCAGGGCGGCCTCGACTTCACCGCCAGGAACGGTTTTTATCTGGGCGCGTGGGGTTCGACCATCCACTGGACCCAGGACGATGCCAGAGTCTATGGCCTGAACCCGGGCGCGACCGATTCCGGTTCGAACCATGTGGAGGTCGATCTGTACGGCGGGTACCGGGGCACGATCAGCCCGGACCTGAGCTACGAAGTGGGCCTGCTGGAGTACTGGTATCCGCGCAACGAATACCAGAACATCGTGGGCTCCGCGAACGCCAACACGCTGGAAGTCCACGGGGCGCTGACCTACAAGGCCTTCACCATCAAATACTCCAGCAGCCTGACCAACACGTTCGGTTTTGTGGACAGCAAGAACAGCGGCTACCTGGAACTGGCCGCCACCTTCGATCTGGGCAATGGCTTCAGCCTCACGCCGCACGTGGGGCATCAGACCATCCGCAACACGCCGGCCTCGGACTACACCGACTACTCGCTGGCGCTGGGCAAGGACCTGGGCCACGGGCTGTCGGTCTCGGCCACGCTGGTGGGCACCAGCACCCACGCCTACCTGACTTCCAGCGGCGCCAACAAGGGCGGCACCGGCGTGGTGCTGGGCGCCCTCTACACCTTTTGAACCGCATCGCGAGAAGGAGAAACGCTCATGAAAATCGTCACCGCCATCATCAAACCGTTCAAGCTGGACGAGGTGCGCGAAGCGCTCTCGGGCATTGGCGTGCAGGGCATCACCGTCACCGAGGTCAAGGGCTTCGGCCGGCAAAAGGGGCACACCGAGCTGTACCGCGGCGCCGAGTATGTGGTCGATTTCCTGCCCAAGGTCAAGGTCGAGGCGGCCGTCACCGATGAACTGGTCGAGCGCGTGATCGAGGCGATCGAGACCGCCGCGCGCACCGGCAAGATCGGCGACGGCAAGGTCTTCGTGTACGACCTGGAGCAGGTCGTGCGCATCCGTACCGGCGAGACCGGCAAGGACGCTCTCTGAACCATCCCGTCAAACAGAAAGCCCGGAAAATGAAAAAACTGATTCTCTCCTTCACGCTGGCCTTGGGTCTGCTGGCGGGCGGCGCCGCCATGGCGCAAACCCCGGCGGCGCCGGTGGCGGCCACGGCGTCCGACGCCTCGGCCGCGCCCGCTGCGCCCTCCGCTACGACCGCCGCCGCGCCGGCCGCGGCGCCCATCACCGATACCGTGAACAAGGGCGACACCGCCTGGATGATCGTGGCCACGCTGCTCGTCATCATGATGAGCATCCCGGGCCTGGCGCTGTTCTACGGCGGCCTGGTGCGCAGCAAGAACATGCTCAGCATCCTGATGCAGGTGTTCGTGATCTTCTGCCTGATCATCGTGCTGTGGACCTTGTACGGCTACAGCGTGGCCTTCACGGCCGGCAATCCGTTCTTCGGCAGCCTGGACAAGATCTTCATGAAGGGCGTCACGCCCGACTCGATGGCCGCGACCTTCAGCAAGGGGGTCGCCATTCCGGAATACATGTACATGGCGTTCCAGGCCACTTTTGCCGCCATCACCGTGGCGCTGGTGATTGGCTCGCTGGCCGAGCGCGCCCGGTTCTCGGCGGTGCTGCTGTTCGCGGCGCTCTGGTTCACTTTCAGCTACCTGCCGATCGCGCACATGGTCTGGTACTGGGATGGCCCGGACGGCATCGTGAACCAGGCCGGCCTGGACAAGGTCACGGCCGACGCGGGCTGGCTCTGGGCCAAGGGCGCGCTGGACTTCGCGGGCGGCACGGTGGTGCACATCAACGCCGCCGTGGCGGGTCTGGTCGGCTCCTTCGTGCTGGGCAAGCGCGTGGGCCTGGGCAAGGAATCCATGACGCCGCACAGCCTGACGCTGACCATGGTTGGCGCGTCGCTGCTGTGGGTCGGCTGGTTCGGCTTCAATGCCGGCTCCGCGCTGGAAGCGAACGGCTCGGCCGCGCTGGCCTTCGTGAACACGCTGGTCGCCACGGCCGCCGCCGCGCTGTCCTGGATGGGCGCCGAGGCGCTGCACAAGGGCAAGGCTTCGATGCTGGGCGCCGCGTCCGGTGCCGTCGCGGGCCTCGTGGCCATCACGCCGGCGGCCGGTTTCGTCGGGGTCATGGGCGCGCTGGTGCTGGGCCTGCTGGCCGGCGTGGCCTGCCTGTGGGGCGTGAACGGCCTCAAGCGCCTGCTCGGCGCGGACGATGCGCTGGACGTGTTCGGCGTGCACGGCGTGGGCGGGATTCTGGGTGCGCTGATGACCGGCGTGCTGGCGTCCCCGGCGCTCGGCGGCACCGGCATCTGGGACTATGTGGCGAACAAGGTCAGCCCGGACTACTCCATCACCGGCCAGCTCTGGATCCAGTTGCAGGGCGTGCTCACGACCATCGTATGGTCCGGCGTGGTTGCGTTCATCGCGTTCAAGATCGCCGACCTGGTGCTCGGGTTGCGCGTGCCCGAAGAGGCCGAGCGCGAGGGGCTGGACATCACCTCGCATGGGGAGACCGCGTACAGCCGCTGAACCCAAAGACACCCCCGGCGAGCCCGGCTCGCCCCGGAAACGGCTCCATCGACGGAGCCGTTTTTTTTCGACCGCGGGGGGCGACCGGGCACAATGGCCGTGGGCGCCGGTGCCTTCAGGGTCGCGCCCGCCACTGCAATTCATCGAGGCGCGACATGAGCTGGCAAACCGTGGTGACCGAGCCCAGCGAGCTGGGCGAATCGCCGTTCTGGCATCCGCAGGAGCAACTGCTGTACTGGGTGGATATCGCGGCGCGCCGAATTCTGCGCGCCAACCTGGTCACGGGCGCGCTGCAGCGCTGGGCGATGCCCAGCGAGCCCGGCTGCATCGCGCCGGCCACAGATAACGGCGAGGGCGGCGGCCTCGTGATCGCGCTGCGCGACGGCATTTACCGGGCGCCCATCTGGGGCGGCGAACTGAGCCTGCTGGCGCAGGCCGAGCACGACACCGCGACGACCCGCTTCAATGACGGCCGCGCCGACCCGCTCGGGCGCTTTTGGGCCGGCACCATCTACGAGCCGCGCGACCGCGCCCTCGCCGCGCTGTACTCGCTCGATTGCCGCGCGGGCGGCGCTGCGCCGCGCTTGCAGCGTCAGGCGGGCGATGCCCACACCGCGAACGGGCTGGCCTGGTCGCCCGATGCGAAAACCCTGTATTGGTCCGACACGCCGCGCCACGTCACCCACGCCTGGGACTGGGACGCCAGCCGCAACGTCCTGTCGCGCCAGCGCGTGTTCCAGCAGTTTCCGGGCAAGCCCGAGGGCTGGCAGGCCGGCATGCCGGGTTATGGCGGGCGGCCCGACGGCGCGGCGGTCGATGCAGAGGGTAACTACTGGTGCGCCATGTACGAGGGCCGGCGCCTGCTCCAGCTGTCACCCAGCGGCGCGTTGCTCGCCGACATCCCCGTGCCCGCGCAATGCCCGACCATGCCCTGCTTTGGCGGCGCCGATCTGCGCACGCTGTACCTCACCTCGGCACGGCACGGCCGCCCCGCCGCCGAACTCGCGGCCCTGCCGCTGTCGGGCTGCGTGTTCTCCATGCGGGTCGAGGTGCCGGGCCTGCCCGTGAATTTCTTCCTGGATTGAACGCTGGTCGAAAACTACAAATTTTGTAGCTGACGGTTGTTGTTCAATAAGGGCTACGGCTCGATTTGACTACAAATCAGGCGGCCAGCGCGGTCTCGATGTCCTTCGTCAAGCTCTTGGGCGTGTCGGTCGGTGCATAGCGCTTGATCACGTGGCCATCCTTGCCGATCAGGAATTTGGTGAAGTTCCACTTGATCGCCTTGAGGCCGAGCAGGCCCGGCGCCTCGGCCGTGAGCCACTGGTACAGCGGATCGGCCTTGGCGCCGTTCACGTCGATCTTCGCCATCATGGGAAAGCTCACGCCGTAGTTGAGCTGGCAAAAACTGGCGATCTCCTCGTTGCTGCCCGGGTCCTGCGCGCCGAACTGGTTGCATGGGAAACCCAGCACCACGAGGCCCTTGGCGCCGTAGGTCTCGTGCAGCTGCTCCAGCCCGGCGAACTGGGGCGTGAAGCCGCAGGCGCTCGCGGTGTTGACGATCAGCAACGCCTTGCCGGCAAAATTTTTCAGGGACACACGCTCGCCGTCCATCTGCAGCGCTTCGAAATCGTAAATAGTTGGCATGCCGGCTCCGCTGGGTTGGTTGCTATTTGCAGTATCTTGCTACAACATCGGCGGGCGCGCTCGCGGCCTGCTGCACCGGCCGGGCGCCGAGCCTTCCCGTTGTCGCCGCTTTGCATCCCTGTCACCACTTCGCCATGAGCACGTCCCAGACCCTTGCCCTGATTGGTTTTCCGCCCAACGAGATGTCGGCCTTCAAGGCGCTGTTCCGGCTGGCCGCGCGCACCGGGACCGGCTATGTCCTGGTGGATCAGGCGCAGGAGGCCGAGATCATCCTGGCGAACGCCGACGATGCCGAGACGGTGCGCCGTCTCTGGGGCCTCCAGCCGCAGGCCCGGGTGCTGCTGATCGGGCCCTCCGACCACGGCACCGGCTGGCTGGTGCAGCGCCGCCCGATTCAGTTGCTCACGGTGCTGGACGCGGTGCGCGCGCTCGGGGCCGCGCCGGCGCCGGCGCAGGCCGGTGCCCCGGCCGCCGGGTTCGCGCCGACCCAGCCGTTCGAGCCTTCGACGCAAGCCCCGGCCACCACGGAGGCGGGGCCGTTGTGGGACGGCGAGCCCGCCTCCGTGCCCCCGGCCTTCGCCGCCACCGAACCGTTTGCGCCGCTGGAGACGCCAGGCACCGCGGCCGGGCCTGACTCGGCCGGGTTTGCGCCAACCGAGCCGTACTCGAGCAAGTTCCCGCCGACCCAGCCCTACACGAGCGGATTCCCGGCGACCGAGCCGTTTGCCGCGGGCGACGATCTGCAGGCGCTGCGCGCGGTGCTGGCGAATGCGATGCCGCCGGTCGCCGAGGCCGTCGATCCCGCGAGCATCGCGCTGTGGCGCGAGGCGCGCCGCGTGAAATCCGCCCCCGTGCCGCTGTCGGTTGACGCACCAATACCACCGCCGCCGGCCCACGTCACGCCGGTGGAGCCGGCTGCGTTGCCGCCGAGGGAAAGCCGCCTGCCCGCCGCGCACCCGGCCGCGCCCGCCGTGGCATCCACGATTGCGGGCGACGACGTGCTGGTCGTTGACGCCGGCGACAATTCCCGGCGCACGCTGGAGCGCTACCTGCATCAGCATGGCTTTCGGGCGAACCTGGTGCGCAGCGGCGTCGAGGCGACGGACCAGCTCGCCACGCACTCGTACCGGCTGGTGTTCGTGAACGAGCCGGTCGCCGGCGGCGGCATCTTCCGGGTCTGCCGCGCGGTGCGCCGGCGCGGCAATGCGGACGGCAGCCGCCCCACCGTGGTCATGGTGCTGTCGAGCCGCCGGGGTTGGTGGGACCGCTGGCGTGCGCGGCTGGCCGGGTGCGATGTCTGCCTGGTGCGGCCGTTCGACGAGAGCGTGCTCGCCGCGGTGCTGACCCGGTTTTTCGGCACGGCGCGGCGCGCCTAGTTCGCCGGTCGGCGCGCCGCGCGCGCGGACGCAGGCGCCGGTACAGCCGGTACATCGTCGTTCGACAGCGCCGCGAGCAGGATCAGCGCCCCGTGTCGTGCGAGTTCAGCCGTGCGGTTTCATACGACGGGTGATGGTGGGTTCAGGAGCGTGCCAAGCAATCCATACGATAAGCAAATGCGGGCGCAGGCGAGCATCCTGACCAAGCTGCGGCCGTTTCGCTCGAATAGATATCGACCTGCTTGCGCTACCGGCACACAGGGCCCTCATCGTGTCACGCATGACAGAAGAACCTATTTGCTCAGGGCGGACTACCGAGTCACTGGAACCCGGTGGGGCACCTCGGCGTGGCCATGCGGTGCAGCGAGCTTTACGTTGAGCCATGCGTAAAGTGGCCCCAGCGCATTCATCAGAATAACCGCCCACAGTGCCGCAACAGAATTGTGCGGTGTCGGACCGAAGCCGCCGTAGAAGGTTGCGAAGTAGGACGCAAAGCCAAAGAACATGCCGGGGACGAAGCCGAGTCCGAGACGTGGCACGCGTGCCAGCAGCATCTGCGCGGCATTCAGGCAGAACAGGATCACGCACTGCGCAATGATGAACTGCGTACCGGTAAATCGATGCGATGACCAGTCGAAGCCCAATACGATAAGGAATGCCGTGACTGACCCGATCGGCATCACCGGCCAGATCTTCTTCAGCACGTCCGGCCGCGGGCCGCCCGCAGCAAAGGTGCCTGCCCAGCTGATGAAGATCGCCCATGGCGGAAGGTTTAGAGGCGGCATGGAAATGAATATTGTGGTTACTGCAAGCAGCGAGGCGATGACTTCCGCAGGGGGTTTTTTCATGACTTTGCTTCCTTGGTTTCATGGGTTGGGTGGCGATGGATTTCACATTGGTGATGGGTGACGACAGTGATCTTGCCGCTCTTGATTACCCACAATCGCGCCGGGATGTCAAGCAGCGCATCGGCAACCTTGAATGTGTCGAGAATCACGAAGTTAGCAAGGCACCCGACGGCAATGCCATAGTCGTCCCCAAGGCCGATCGCGCGCGCGGCGTTGCGCGTGCCCATGTCGAGGATTGCCGCCTGGTGGTCGGGCGTGCCGAACTGGACCACATGGGCAAGCATGTTCCCAATTTGCAGCATATCGGCCTTGCCGAAAGGGGTAAACGCATTGCGGACGTTGTTCGACGAATAAGCGACATTGACGCCACCGTGGTGGAGGGCGCGCACTGGAGTCAGCCCGCGGCGTTGGTTGGACTCATCGCGGCGTCCGCTCAGGTAAAGGTCGGTGGCCGGTAGCGTGACGACAGTGATGTTGGCTTCGTGCAGCAACCCGATGATTGGCTCGAGTTCAGACGGCGACAGCGAACTCAGGCTGGTGACATGGCCGAGAGAAACCCGACCCTGCCATCCGCGCTCGATCGTCTTGCGTGCGATATATTCAGTGGTGACAAAGCGCTGATCGCTGGTGTCGTCAGCGAAGTCGACGTGCATGTCGATCGGCGCGTCATACCGCTCAGCCAGCTCGAAGACCGTGTCGATGTGGGCCTCGGTGTCCTTGCGGTTCAATTCGCAATAGGGGCAGCCACCAATCACGTCAGCGCCCATATCCATCGCCTCGACCATCAACGCGCGTGTGCCAGGTGACTTGAGTATTCCCTCCTGCGGAAATGCGACGATCTGCAGATCAAGCAGATCGCGGTATTCCTCGCGCAACTCAAGCAGGGTTTCTACGCCAATCAGGCCCTGTATCAGGTCGACGTCCGGATGAGCGCGGATTGCGGTGGTGCCATTTTTTACGGCCATATCGAGCACGGTGCGCGACCGCGTCATCACGTCCTCTCTCTCCTGCTTGCCCTTGAGGATGCCTGTCAAGCGGATCGCTTCCTCCAGTGTGCCTTGTATTGGCGGCAGTCGTCGGTGCAGCAAGGCCTTGTCCAGATGCAGGTGCGGCTCGACGAGCCCCGGAATGACCGCTCGTCCTCCAGCGTCTATTTCACTGAGGGCCTCGCCTTCAATGCCAGCTTCGATCGCGGCGATCCGCCCATCCCGTACTGCGATGTCCATCAACGGCCCGTCATCGTGGATACATACCTGCCTTACCAATAGATCAAATTTCATGTCTGTCTCCTTCGTGGTTGACGTTTTCATCTACCCGCGCCAAACCGAGGCTATGGCCAGTTCATGCACGCACCTACAGGCCAAGCGCCCGACCATCGCTGCGCGGATCGTGCGCGCCCGTGATTAACCGGGGAGGACCCGGATGGATGACGATGGCTCCCGGATGGCCTGCCAACGGGCTTTGCGCGGGCAAGGTACTCATTTCGTGGCCTCGTTGCGCCAATTCGAGGAACACTTCACTGCCGGCATCGGATTCAAGCTTGAGTGAATCCCTGCTGTCCGAAAACGTCCGGCCAAGCAGGAAGCGCGGCCGCGCCAGCGCCGTGAGTGGGTCCATCTCGTAGTCAATCAGCCGCGTCAGAATCGCTGCCAGAGTCTGTGGCTGGCCGTCAGCACCTTGCGTGCCGTACAGGATGCTTGCCTGGCCATCTTTCATGTAGATACCCGGGTTGAGCGTGTGGAAGGGGCGCTTGCCCGGTTCAAGCCGGTTGGGAGACCTGGGATCCAGCGAGAACGCTGCGCCACGGTTGTGCCAGAGCACACCGGTATCGCCAGCCATGACGCCACTGCCCCAGTCGTAATAGAGTGTCTGCAGCATCGACACCGAATTGCCGGCCGCATCCGTGGCGCCAATGTATGCGGTGTCGCCAACTTGAAAGCGATGTGGCCACGGTTGCGCGCGTGCCAGGTTCACGCTCGCAGCAGCGCGGTCAAGGGCGACGTTCGACAGCAACTTTTCGCAGGGCACCGGGCTGAAATCCGGGTCGGCGAGGTAACGGTTGCGTTCATTGAACGCGCATTTCACCGCCTCCACCAGCAGGTGGTAATAGTCGGCACTGCCCTCGGGAATAGCGGCCATATCGAAGCGGTCAAGAATGCCCATGATTTGCAGCGTGGTCACCCCTTGAGTTGGTGGTTGGTGCGCCAGCAGCATGCCTCCGCGATAAGTTTGCGTGAGCGGTGGCTCGAGGCGAGCCGCAGTCGCAGCGAGGTCGCCTGCTGTCAGTGATGAGCCGGCCTCCTGCAACCCCTTGGCCAAACGAGCGGCAAGGTGGCCTTCGTAAAAGTCGCGATGACCGCGTTCGGCCAGGGTTTCCAATGTGCGCGCCAAATGCGGCTGCCGGACAATCTCACCTGCAACCGGTGCTTCGCCATTAGCAAGAAATACACTCGCAACGCCGGGGAGCTTGTTCATTTCTCCTGCGCGGAAGTCCAGCCAGAAATGTCCGGATGCCGTCCAGGGAAAGCCCTCTCGTGCAAGGGTCGCCGCCGGTGTCAGCAGCGAGGCCCAGGACTGCTTGCCGCCCAATTCCCTGCAACTCAGCTCAAAGGCCTTTCCCATCGCATCCACGTTCCCCGCGGTCGTCAGCATCGAGATGGGGCCGCGATGCGGAATTGCATTTACCGACGCATCAAAGGCGGGCAATCGCCGGGGCGCCTGGCCAATTCCGGAGATGGTGGAGACTTTTCCGTGAGCATCGGCGATCAGCATGAATCCATCGCCCCCCAGTCCGGTGAAGTGGGGATAGGTGACCGACAGGCACGCGCCAATGGCAATGACCGCTTCCACGGCATTGCCGCCCGACTTGAGCACATTCAGCCCTGCCTGCGATGCGAGTTCGTGTGGACTCGTCACCATGCCGATGCGAGAGCGCGCCAACCGGTCTTGCCCACCTTGCGGTGAGGATCCCGACAAACTGGATGTGCTTGTCCTTGCCGTGGCGGTGTCACGCTGTCCAACGGTGTCCATGGTGCCTTTTTGATGCCACGATGAATGTCGAGAGGATCAATTTAGGTCTCAGGCGTATATTTGTCGATGCCGAAAGTTGTATGCTGAACATTCACAGCATGAATATTTGGAGACCCATCAAATCGCCTCTTATGACCGCGAAGACTGATGTCGCATTTCCCGCAATGTCCAATGAACCTGACTTCGATTGACCTGAACCTGCTGGTGGCATTCGACGCATTGGCCCGGGAACACAATGTCACACTGGCTGCCGACCGCGTGGGCCTGTCCCAGCCGGCTATGAGCAACGCCTTGGCGCGACTACGAAGAAAATTCAATGATCCACTGTTCGTACGCACAACAGCGGGAATGCAGCCCACGCCCTATGCGCAAGGGCTTGCGGGACCGATCGCGCGTGCCTGCGAATTGCTGGAGTCGGCGCTGGGCATTGATGCGGGTTTTGACCCCGCGTCTGCCAACAAGTTGTTCACCTTCTATCTCTCGGAGGTCGGTGAACTGGTCTTTTTGCCCAAACTCCTGCTGGGGTTGCATAATCTCGCGCCGGGCGTGAGCGTGAGGGTCAGGCGTGCACCTGAAAAAGGATTGCAGGACGTCATGGCGGCTGGCGATGGCGATCTCGCTATCGGCATTTTCCCCAACCTGAAGTCGGGCTTCTATCAACAGCGCCTATACGGCGACAAGTTTGTCTGCATTGTCCGGCACGATCACCCCGTGATCCGAGCTTCACTCAGCCTGGATCAATATGTCGCAACGCCCCATGCGGTCGTTGCCTCGACTGGAACCGGGCATGACACTGCTTTGGAACAGATACTTTGGAAGCAAAGACTGCGCAGGCAGATCGCTGTGAGCGTGCCGGATTTCCTGGTTTTGCCAACGATTGTCGAGCAGAGTGACGCTATCGCCACCATTCCATCAAGAATGGCGGCCGCACTGCAAGGGCACCGAAATTTGAGAGTGCTGGAGTCACCGATAAAATTCCCGCGCATTGAGATCCGGCAACATTGGCACGAACGCTACCACCACGATGCTGCCAACAAATGGTTGCGGGAATTTGTGGTTCAACTTCTGAAAGAATAGCCCCGCCAGGCCCCAATACGGGCATCCTCATACACGCAGGATGCCGGGCGCAGCCATGCGTCCATCGCAGCGTGGCACCAGCCCAATGGGCTTTGTTCGCGTTGTGCCAGTTATTTGCTGAGCAGCACCCGCTCGCCCGGTTGCTGCATGTCAGAGGTTTTGCCATTTAGGCGTTCGAGGCCACCTCGCCCGAGCACGCTGGAAAGCGCTAATTCGTGCGTCGACGCTTCACGGGCGAAGACGCGTCGTTCGATAGCGCCGACCACAAGGCCGCGAGCAGGATCAGGCCGCCGCCCAGCCAGGTGCGGCCGGTCAGGATTGCGGCGCCGAGGGCGACCGAGGAGGCGCTGGCAAACACCACTTCCGAGAGCATGATGAGTGCGGTGCCGTGCGCGGTCAGGCGCGCGGCGCCATATTGCAGCGCCAGGTTGCCGGCCAGGAACGCCAGGCTCAGTGCGACCGCGAACACCAGCCAGGACGCGGACGGGGCCGGCGGCAGCGCCACCACGCCGCGCGCAACGCCAATGCAGGCCGCTGCCGTGGCCAGCAGCGCGCCGCCGCAAAACATGGCCAGCACGCGCGATAGGGCCGGCGTGTGGTTCAGTTTGCGCAGCAGGATGTTCGTGAGCGCAAAGCTGAACCCGCCGCCCAGCGCGAGCCAGTCGGCGCCGCTTTCGGGCACCGGCCAGGCCGATCCCGGCGTCTTGAGGACGATCACCACGCCCGCCAGCGCGAGCAGCATGCGCGACAGCGAGGTGAGCGTGGGCCGCTCGCGCAGCAGCGGCCAGGCCAGCAGCACGGTCCACAGCGGCATCAGGTAGAACAGCAGCACCACGCGCACCACGTCGCCCACCGTCACGGCCCAGTTGAAGCAAAGATTGGTCAGGCCCGAGGCGGCCATCAGCAGCAGCAGCGCGGGATACTGCCGCAGGCCCCGCCAGGCATGCGGCTGAAACACCAGCAGGCAGGCCAGCGAGACGAGGTAGATGATGGCGGTGGCCCACAACGGATGCACGCCGCGCGCCTCGAGCTGGCGAAACGGCCACCACGACATGCCCCAGACAAAGGCATTGAGCATCAGCGCCCCCGCCGCCAGCAACGCGCCCCTCGAGTCGCGCGCGCTCACGCAAGGACCTTTGCGCCGCGCACTGCGGCGCGAGCGCCTTCAGGCGGCCGGGCGGCGCTCATCCGTGCAGGTCGTCGTTGCGCGCAATCGCGAGCAGATGCTCGATCTCGTCGCGGTGTTTGATGCAATTGCTTTGGTACCAGCGCCGGATCATCCACATCATCACGGCGACCACCAGGCCAAAGGCGGTGATGGCACTGGCGGTGGACAGGCCCAGCCCGGTCGAGAGGCTGTAGAAGGCGCCCAGAATCAGGATGCAGGCCTGCTCGTTGAAGTTCTGCACCGCGATGGAGCGCCCCGCCCCCATCAGGTTGTGGCCGCGGTGCTGCAGCAGCGCATTCATGGGCACTACCAGAAAGCCGCCCAGCCCGCCCAGCACAATCAGGAACGGGGCCGCGATCCAGATGCTGTGGATGAAGTTCATCAAAATCACCAGCACCCCCATCGCGATGCCCAGCGGAATGACCCGGGTGGCGGTGTCGAGCCGCATGCGCAGGGAGGCCACCACCGCCCCGACCGCCGTGCCGATCGCCACCACGCCGACCAGCGAGGACGCCTGCGTCATGCTGTAGCCCAGCGCCAGCGCGCTCCAGGCCAGCACGATGTATTTCAGGTTGCCGCTCACGCCCCAGAACAGCGTGGTGGTGGCCAGCGAAATCTGGCCCAGCTTGTCGTGCCACAGCCGCGAATTGCAGCCCAGGAAGTCGGGCACCAGATCCAGCCAGGTGCGCGACATCGGGCGCATTTCCACCCCGGTCAGCGGAATGCACAGGTTGAACCAGGCCGCCACCGCGTAGACCCCGATCAGCACCACGATCGCGGCCTGCGCCGGCGTGTCGATGCCGGTGTTGATGTGCGGCAGGTCGAACGACAGCAGCACGCTCGACACCCGATGCCCTACCAGTTGCCCGCCAAGCAGCACGCCCAGGATGATGGAGGCGATCGTCAGCCCCTCGATCCAGCCGTTCGCCTTGACCAGCTGTGAGGCCGGCAGCAGTTCGGTCAGGATGCCGTACTTGGCCGGCGAGTAGGCGGCCGCGCCCAGCCCGACCACCGCGTACGCCAGCAGCGGATGCGTGCCGACCAGCATCAGCAGGCAGCCCAGCATCTTGATGGCGTTGCTGATGAACATCACCTTGCCCTTGGGCTGGGCGTCGGCAAAGGCGCCGACGAACGGGGCCAGGATCACGTAGAACAGCGCGAACATCGGCACCAGCGCGGCGCGCTTCCATTCGGCGCCGCCGTCGGTCTGGATCAGTTCCACGCCGGCAACGAAAAGCGCATTGTCGGCCAGCGAACTGAAGAACTGGGCCGCCATGATGGTGTAGAAACCGCGCTTCATGAACTACGGGTCAGGGTATCAGTGAATCTGATGCGCGATGATTTGGAGGGGTCACCATGTAGCAGAGGGTTATAGCATGGCCCCCGGTGTCAAAATGAGCGCCGATACCGCCTTGCCGCTGCTGCCATGCCCCGTCCGATCCACGCCACGATCCATACCGAATCCCTGCGCCACAACCTGGCGCGCGCGCGTCAGGCCGCGCCCGACGCACGCGTCTGGGCCGTGGTGAAAGCGAATGCCTACGGCCACGGCATCGAACGCGCGTTCGAGGGCCTGCGCGGCGCCGACGGCTTTGCGCTGCTCGATCTGAACGAAGCCGAGCGGGTGCGCGCCCTGGGCTGGCGCGGCCCCATCCTGCTGCTGGAAGGCGTGTTCGAGCCGCGCGACCTGGAGCTTTGCTCGCGCCTGGACCTTTGGCATACGGTGCACTGCGACGAGCAGATCGCGATGCTGGCCGCGCACAAGACGCAGGTGCCGCAGCGCGTGTTCCTCAAGATGAATTCCGGCATGAACCGCCTGGGCTTTACGCCGCAGCGCTACCGCGCCGCATGGACGCGGCTCAACGCGCTGCCGCAGGTGGACGAGATATCCCTCATGACGCATTTCAGCGACGCCGATGGCGCCAGGGGCATCACGCAGCAACTTGCGGTGTTCAATGCCGCGACACGCGATTTGCCGGGCGAGCGCACGCTTTCCAACAGCGCCGCCACGCTGCGCTATGGCGAGGGCGGCGACGGCGAACCGCTGCACTCCGACTGGGTGCGCCCGGGTATTGCCGTGTACGGCAGTGCCCCCGACTTTCCCGAACACGACGCGGCGCACTGGAATCTGCAGCCGGCGATGACGCTGACCGCGAAGCTGATCGGCACCCAGCAGCTCGCCGCCGGCGACACCGTCGGCTACGGCTCGACCTTCACCGCCGATGGAGCCATGCGCATCGGCATCGTCGCCTGCGGCTACGCCGACGGCTATCCGCGCCACTGCAGTACTGGCACCCCCGTGCTGGTGAACGGCGTGCGCACGCGCATGGTCGGGCGCGTCAGCATGGACATGATCATGGTGGACCTCACGCCAGTGCCCGATGCCGGGTTCGGCACCGAAGTTACGCTGTGGGGGCGGGCGTTGAGTGGCGCCGTGCTGCCGATTGACGAGGTGGCGCAGGCCGGTGGCACGGTGGGGTATGAGCTGATGTGCGCGCTGGCGTTGCGGGTGCCGGTGGGGGTGGAGTAGGCTCCCCTCTGTCATTCCCGGTCAAGCCGGGAATGGCGAGATGGAGCCGGGGATGACGAGACGGGGCCGGGGATGACAACCACGGCTTCGACACTGCGATCAATACAATCCCAGCCCCCGCGCCCGCAGCCGCGCCAGCCCCAGCAGCGCATCGGTATACGGCGTCGCCACACCGGTGAGTTGCCCCAGCTCGCGCACCGCGGTGACCAGCGCGTCGAGCTCCACGGCTCGGCCCGCTTCCACGTCCTGCAGCATCGAGGTCTTGAACGCGCCCAGCTTCATTGTCACGGCGTGCCGGTCCTCGGGCCGCTCGGCGATCGGCACGCCGATGCGCGCGCCGATCTCGCGCGCTTCCAGCATGATGCTGGAGATGAAGTTGCGTACCAGCTCGTCGCCCATGATCAGGTCGGTGGTCGCGCCGGTCAGCAGGCTGATCGGGTTCACCGTCATGTTGCCCCACAGCTTGTACCAGCAGTCCTTCTGGATCTGCTCGGCGATGCGCGCCTCGATGCCGGCGTGCGTGAGCAGCGCGGCAAGCCGGCGTACCCGCGGCGTGACCTCGCCGGAAGGCTCGCCGATGATGAGCCCGTTGCCGAAGCGGTGGTGCACGAAGCCCGGGCTCCTCAAAGCGCAGCTCGCATGCACGACGCAGCCGATCACGTGCCGCGTGGCGATCGCGCGCGCGATCTCGCCATCCGGGTCGACCGAGGTCAGCCGCGTACCGGCGAAGCGACTGCCGAAGCCGTCCAGGAACCACCAGGGCACGCCGTTCATCGCGGTCAGTACCACGGTGTCCTCTCCGAGCAGCGGCGCGATGCGGCGCGCGACCCCGGCGAGTGCCGGCGCCTTCACCGCGACCACCACCAGGTCCTGCGCCCCGAGCGCGGCCGGGTCGTCGCTCGCCTGAACCTGCACGGTCGTGACCTGCTCGCCGCGCTGCACGCGCAGTCCATGCTGGCGCAAGGCGGCCAGCGTCGCGTCGCGCGCGACCACGCTCACGTTGCAGCCGGCATGGGCCAGCGCCGCGCCGATCCAGCCGCCGATCGCGCCGGCGCCGTAGATGCCCACGCGCGGGAACGGTTTGTCTTCGAAATATTCAGTCATTTCGGCCTATAGCCCATATTGGGTCTGCATAGTTTGCTTCAGTTTTTGTAGCCAGCGTCGATCCGGTCGACCTGGCGCAGCAGTGCGTCGAACACGTCCTGGCCGGCGCCGAACTTGGCGTCGAACTGGAACGAGTCGTACGTGGTCTTCTTCGCGAGCGTCTCGCTCACGGGAATGGCGGGACCGAGCGTCGCCTGCGCCATCTGGATCTCGCAGGCGCGCTGCAGTGTCCACAGCCGCACGAACGCGAGCGCCAGCGTGGGCCCGTGCGCCAGCAGGCCGTGGTTGCGCAGGATCATCAGCGGCTTCGTTCCCAGGCTCGCGAGCAGGCGCGGGCGCTCGTCGTCATGCACCGTGATCCCCTCGAAGTCATGGTAGGCGACCATGTCGTGCAATTGCGCCGAGTAGAAGTTGTTCTGCGCCAGGCCGCCCTGCGTGCAGGCCACCGCGACGCCGGCGGTGGTGTGCGTGTGCATCACGCAGTGCGCATCGGGAATATGCCCATGCACGGCGGCGTGGACCGTGAAGCCGGCCGGGTTCACCGGCCACGGGTTGTCAGTGTCCAGCTTGTTGCCGTCCATGTCGATCTTGAGCAGGTTGCTCGCGGTGACCTCGCTGTAGTGCAGGCCGAACGGGTTGATCAGGAACTGCGGAGCGCTACGGGCTCCTTCCGTCGCGTGGCCGCCCGTCACGCTGTCGGGCAGGCGCAGCGTGATGTGGTTATAGATCATCTCGGTCCAGCCCAGCATCGCGAACACGCGGTAGCAGCCGGCGAGTTGCACGCGCGCGGCGCGCTCGTCGGGGTGCATGGCGGGTTTGAGGATGGCGTTCATGGGGAATCTCCAGAAAGTGGTCAATAGGTCTGGCTGCCCGCGAGCGCCGTCTGGCCCGCCTTGAAGCGGGCCGCCAGCGCGCTGGTATGGCGCACCAGCAGGTTCGTGTCGAGCCCGACCGCGACGAAGGTGGCGCCCAGGTCCAGATAGTGGCGCGCCACGGTTTCATCCGAACTCAGGATGCCCGCGGCCTTGCCGGCCCGCACGATGCGCCGGATCGCGTCCTCGATCGCCGCCTGCACCTGCGGGTGGCCCGGATTGCCGATATGGCCGAGCGATGCCGAGAGGTCGGCCGGGCCAATGAAGACACCGTCCACGCCGTCGGTCGCCGCGATCGCGTCCAGGTTCGTGAGCGCGGTCTGCGTCTCGACCTGCGCCAGCAGGCAGATCTGCGCATTCGCCTCGTGCACATAGGCCGGGTTGCGGCCCCAGCCCGAGGCGCGCGCGCCGGCCATGCCGCGGATGCCGCCCTTGCCGTCGTCCTGCGGATAGCGCGTGGCGCGCACCAGCGTGGCTGCCTGCTCGGGCGTATCGACCATCGGCACCAGCAGGGTCTGCACGCCCAGATCCAGGTATTGCTTGATCAGCGCCTCGCCGACATGACCGTGACCCATCGGCACGCGCGCGATCGGATGCGAGGGATAGGGCGCGATGGCCTGCAGCTGGGCCAGGATGCTTTGCAGGTCGTTCGGCGAATGCTCGCCGTCGATCAGGAGCCAGTCGAAGCCCGCGCCGGCGCACAGCTCGGCGCTGTAGGCGCTGGCCAGGCCGAGCCACAGGCCGATCTGCGCCTGCCTGCTTTGCAGCGCCTGCTTGAAGGTATTCAAAGGAGTTTGCATGATGCTTCAGTGTCCGCGAAGTGGGAAAGTAGCGGGGTGTTCATACGAGACGAAATGCAATGGCGCCCAGTGGCCCGTAGTCGGCGTGGAAAGTGTCGCCCGCCAGCGCCGTGGTCGGGCGCGTGAATGAGCCGCCGAGCACCACTTCGCCGGCCTCCAGCGACTCGCCCCAGGCGCCCAGCTTGTTGGCCAGCCAGGCCACGCCGTTCGCCGGATGGTTCAGCACCGCCGCCGCCAGGCCCGACTCCTCGATCACGCCGTTCTTGTACAACAGCGCGCCGACCCAGCGCAGGTCCAGCGCATCGGGCTTGACCGGGCGCCCGCCGGTGACAATGCCGGCGCAGGCCGCATTGTCCGAGATGGTGTCGAACACCTTGCGCGGCGCCTTGCTGTGGCGGTCGAACTGTTCAATGCGCGCGTCGATGATCTCGATGGCCGGCACCACATAGTCGGTCGCGGCCAGCACGTCGAAGATCGTGACGTTCGGGCCGCGCAGGCGCTTCGCCAAAACAAAGGCGAGTTCCACCTCGATGCGCGGCGCGATGAAGCGCGCGAACGGGATGTCGGCGCCCTCGGCGAAAAACATGTCGTCCAGCAGGGTGCCGTAGTCGGGCTCGGTGATCTGGCTGGACAGCTGCATCGCGCGCGAAGTCAGGCCGATCTTGTGGCCCTTGACGACGCGGCCCTCGGCCAGTTTGATTTCCGTCCAGGCACGCGAGACGGCATAACCGTCTTCCACGGTCATGCCCGCAAAGCGTTTGGAAAAATGCTCGAGCTGTACCCGCGTTTTTTCGCTCTGGTGCAGTTCGCCGGCGAGCTGGGTGATGAGGTCCTGGGAGAACATGGTGGTGTGCTTCTTTATTTTCGGAACAAGGGATGCAGGTTGCTGTGCTTGGCGTCATAGACCTCGGCGCCTTCGTCGATTTGCAGCGTCAGGCCCAGCCATCGCTTCCCGAATATGGGATCAAAATGTGTCTTTGCCGTTGCCAGTAGCGCGTCGCCCACTCCCTTTTTTGTAGTCTCGGAACGGCCGCGCCCCATGCGCAGGTTCAGGTAGACAAAGGCGTAGTCGCCCGCGTCCCCGCTCGCGCCGCCGGTGTGCGTGCCCGTCGCGCGCCCGGCCGCACCGCCATCGGACACCGCGTAATGCGGCGCCGGGTAGGCCAGCACGCGGGTGCCGCCGGGCGGAAACACGGGCTTGCCATCCTCGCCCCTGTGCGCGAGCATGGTGTCGGCGAGCGAGCGGCACAGCGCCGACATGTCGGTGTCGGCGTCCAGGTTGGCGGTGTAGAGGATGACCAGGTGCGGCATGACGGGCGGGCTCAGTCCGGCAGCGGCGTAACCGGGAAGATGGCGTTGATCTGGCCCGTGCCCGAGCTGCCGAAGTACGGCGTGATGACCTCGACCGGCGCCTCGTAGCGGTCCCAGCCCAGCAGGCCCAGCAGCATGGCGGTGTCGTGCATGTCGCCTTCGCCCCAGCATTTCTCGTTGTACATCGGCAGCATCGCGCAAAAGGTCTTCCAGTCGCCTTTCTCCCAGAGTTCGACCACGCGCCGGTCCACCTGTTCCAGGAACGGGTGGTAGATCTTGTGCATGAACTCGGGTGCGCGTCCGTTGTCCGCAAAGTGATGCGATAGCGACCCGCTGGCGAACACGGCCACCGTGCCGTCGTACTGGTCCTCGATCGCGCGGCGCACCGCCAGGCCGAAGCGCCCGCTCTCGGCGAGATCGTGCCAGTCGCACCAGCCGCTGATGCTGACCACCTTGTAGTGCTGGTCGCCGTTCATGTAGCGCATGGGCACCAGTGTGCCGTATTCGAGCTCCAGCGTGGTGTCGCTGTGCGCGCGGGTCTTCACGCCCCGGGTGTTCGCCACGTCGGCGATCAAATGCCCCAGCGCCGGGTTGCCCGGGTAGGCGTAGGGCATGTTCTTGATGAAGTGCGGCAGCTCGTTGCTGGTGTAAGTGCCGCTGAACGAGGGCGCGCAGTTGATGTGGTATTCGCTGTTCACGAGCCAGTGCACGTCGAACACCACGAGGGTGTCCACGCCCAGCGCGCGGCAGCGCCGGTCGATTTCCCGGTGGCCGTTGATGGCCGCCTCGCGGCAGCCGAAGTGGGGCCCGGGAAACTCCGACAGATACAGCGACGGCACGTGCGTGATCTTCGCGGCCAAAGCCAGCTTACCCATGGTGAACCTCCTGAGCCGAATTCATGCGGCAATGTGTGAATCGTGAATGACCCGGGTGTGCCGTGTTCATTGTGGCGCCGCGGCCGGCCCCGCGTCCAGGGTCACGGCGCGCTGCGGCGCCGTATTCACGTGCAGCGAGAACACGTCGGGGCGGGCGTAGTGCCCGACCGGGTCGAAATCCATCTGCGCCCTCGCGATGAGGGTCATGTCCAGTTCGGCGGTGAGCAGCGCGTCCTCGTTGTACACCGGCCCAGCCAGCACCTTGCCCAGCGGGTCGATGATCAGGCTGCCGCCGCGCATTAGCGCGCCGTCGGGCGGCACGGCCTTGCCGTCCAGCAGGCGGTTGTTCATCTGACCTTCCGGGAACTGGCTGCGCCGCAGATGCTGGCAGGCCGACAGCACGAAGCAGCGGCCCTCCAGCGCCACGTGCTGCATGGTGCTGGCCCAGCTGTCGCGGTCGTCGGCCGTGGGTGCGCAATACAGTGCCACGCGCTGCTGGTACATCGCCATGCGCAGGGCGGGCATGTAGTTCTCCCAGCAGATCACGGCGCCGAGCTTGCCGAAGGGCGTATCCACCGCCTGCAGGGTCGAGCCATCGCCAAAGCCCCACACCAGCCGCTCCAGCCCGGTCGGCATGAGCTTGCGGTGCTTGCCCAGCACCTGGCCCTGCGGTCCCAGGTACACGGCGGTGCAGTACAGGGTGCCGCCATCGCGCTCGATGATGCCGACCACGACGTACATGCCGTGTTGCGCCGCGGCCTTGGCCAGTTGCGCGATCTCGGGGCCGTCTACCGTGATGGCGGCGTTGAAGTAAAGCTCGTATTCGGCCCGACCCTGCGCAGTGCGGGCGCCGATGTAGATGTGAAAGTCCGCGCCCTTCGGGTAGCCGCCGAGGTAGGCCTCGGAGAACACCAGCAGCTGCACGCCTTGCCTGGCGGCCTCGGCCATCAGGGCCAGCGCACGCTCCACCGTCGCGGGGGTGTCGAGCAGCACCGATGCGCTCTGTGTGACGGCGGCGGTCAGTCGGCGAGTGTCCATGTCAAGTCTCCTTATGTGCCCCAATGCGGGATGTGGTGATTGCCCAGCGACACCGCCACGTTCTTCGGTTCGCAGAACACCTCGTAGCTCCAGATGCCGCCTTCGCGGCCTGTGCCGCTGGCCTTGGTGCCGCCGAACGGCTGGCGCAAGTCCCTGACGTTCTGGCTGTTCACGAAGCACATGCCGGCCTCGATGCGGGCCGCCACGCGGTGCGCGCGGCCCAAGTTCTCGGTCCAGACATAGCTGGAGAGGCCATATGGAATGTCGTTGGCTTTCGTGATCGCGTCCTGCTCGTCCTTGAAGGGAATCAGGCAGGCGACCGGGCCGAAGATTTCTTCCTGCGCGATGCGCATGCGGTTGTCCACGTCGGCGAACACCGTGGGCAGCACGTAGTTGCCTTTTTTGACGCGCTCCGGCAGCGCTGGCGCGCCGAGGCCGCCGCACAGCAGCGTGGCGCCCTCCTTGGTGCCGAGTTCGATGTAGCTGCGCACCTTGGCCAGGTGGGCCTGGCTGATCATCGGGCCGACGATGGTCTTCTCGTCCAGCGGATCGCCGACCGTGATCTTCCTCGCGCGTTCGGTGAATTTCCGCGCAAAGTCCGCATAGATGCTTTGCTGCACCAGGATGCGGCTGCCCGCCGTGCAGCGCTCGCCGTTGTTGGAGAAGATCATGAACACGGCGGCATCGAGCGCTCGCTCCGGGTCGGCGTCGTCGAAGATCACGAACGGGCTCTTGCCGCCCAACTCCATGCTGAATTTCTTCAGGCCGGCCGCCTGCACGATGCGGTTGCCGGTCACGGTGGAGCCGGTGAACGAGATCGCGCGCACGTCCGGATGCATGCACAAAGGCTCGCCCGCCTCGCGGCCGGTGCCGTGCACGATGTTGAGCACGCCAGCCGGAATGCCGGCTTCGAGCGCGAGCTCGCCCAGGCGCGCGGCCGTGAGCGGCGACAGCTCGCTCATCTTGAGGATGGCCGTGTTGCCGAACGCCAGGCACGGTGCGACCTTCCAGGTGGCGGTCATGAACGGCACGTTCCATGGCGAGATCAGCGCGCACACGCCCACCGGGTGGAACAGCGTGTAGTTCAGGTGCGTGGGCGTCGGGTAGGTGTGGCCGTCCACGCGCGTGCACATCTCGGCGAAGTAGTAGAAGTTGTCGGCCGCGCGCGGAATCAGCGCCTTGCCGGTCTGCGCGATCACCTGGCCGCAGTCGTTGGTCTCGAGCTGCGCGATCTCGGGCACATGCGCGGCGATCAGGTCGCCGAGCCGGCGTACCAGCTTCGCCCGCTCCGTCGCCGGCAGGCCGGCCCATTTCGGGAAGGCTTCTTTCGCGGCCGCAACGGCCGCGTTGACTTCCGCTGCGCCGCCGGATGCGATTTCGGCCAGCACCTCCTGCGTGGCCGGATTCACGGTCTCGAAATAGGTCTTGCCGGTCACCGGCCGGCCGTCGATCAGATGCTCAATTTTCATAGCTGTTTCCGCAGTATGGGTGCCGGCTAGCGGCCGATTTTGTTCGAAGTTTCATGGACTGGCGACGACGGTGTTCTGCAGCGCGCCAATGCCTTCGATTTCGGTGACGACGACATCTCCGGGACGGCAATCGACCACGCCGTCGGGCGTGCCGGTCAGGATCAGGTCACCGGGCTGCAGCGTCATGAAGCTGCTGAAGTACTCGATCAGGAACGGCACGTCGAAGATCATGCCCTGCGTGTTGCCCGACTGCGTGACCCGCCCGTTCACCGTGGTCTGCAGCGCCAGCGCCATCGGGTTGGCGATGTCGGCCGCATCCACGCGCCACGGGCCCAGCGGCGTGCACGTGTCGCGGTTTTTCACGCGCAGGTTCGGGCGGTACCAGTTCTCCAGGTAGTCGCGGATCGCGTAGTCGTTCGCCACGGTGTAGCCGGCGATGAAGTCACGGGCATCGTCGCGCCGGACTTTCCTGGCAGTGCGCCCGATCACCGCCGTGAGTTCGCATTCGTAGTGCATGAACTGCACGCCGGCCGGACGTCGCGTGAACCCGCGGTGGCCGGTCAGAGTGCTCTCGCTTTTCAGGAACACCAGCGGCTCCTCGGGCGCCTTGAACGCCAGCTCCTTCGCGTGGTCCGCGTAGTTCAGGCCGAGCGCGAAGATGGTGCGCGGACGCGGCGTGGCGCTCAGCGGCGGCAGCCAGGTCACGGTGTCGGGTGCCACCAGTTGGCCCTGGCGCGGGCCGTTTTCCAGCAGCAAGCGGCCGTCCCGTTCCGTGGCGTCGTGCGCGATGCCGTCCAGGACAATGCGTGCATGTTTCATGCGGCCTCCGCGACCAGGGTGTTGGACAGCGTCGTGAAGCCCGGCGCACTGATGTCGATGCGGTCGCCCGCCTGTGCCAGCGGCCGGCCCGCGTCGCAGCCCAGCATCAGGACATCGCCGCGGCGCAGCGTCATGAATTCGCTCACATCGGCCAGCAGTTGCGCCGCGCCGCGCGCCATATTCGCAAAATCCACCGTCTGCTCGACTACGCCATTGACCGCGACGCTGAGCATGAAGCGCGAAGGGTCACCGGCAGCCTGCGCCGGCACACAGGCCGGGCCGACGCCCAGAAAACCGTCGAGGCACTTGTATTTGACCGGTGGCCGGTAGAAGCTCGCGTGTGGAATGGACAGGTCGTTCATCAACACGTAGCCGGCGACGCAGCCGAGCGCGTCGCCCGCATGCACCGCGCAGGCGTCCTGCCCCATGATCATGCCGATGGTGGCGCCGACCTCGACCTGTGGCACGTTCGCGGGAACCGCGATGGCGGCACCGTGGGCGCTCCAGGTGTTCGCCGGTTTGATGTACAGGATGGGGGCCCGGGGCGGTGCCTTGTAAGGCGGCTCGCCCATCTGCGGCGCCAGTGCCTGCAGCTCGCCGCGAAAGTTGAGCAGCACGCCATACACCGTGCCACCGGGCATGAAAGGAGTCATGTCGCTCATGGCTGCTCCGGTTGTTCCAGGTCGATCACGCGATCGAGCAGCGCATACAGCTGCGCGAGTTTCTGTTTTCCCAAGGATTTCTCCATCCACGCGTAGTGCGTTTCAATCGCCAGCGACAGTTTGTTCACCAGCCTCAAGCCCCTGGCGGTGGCTTCGACCACGGTGCGGCGCTGGTCCTGCGGATCACGTTCGCGCCGGACCAGCCCGTCGCGCTCCATGCGTGACAGCACGCCGGTCAGGCTGGGGCCGAGGATGTAGGCCTCGCGCGCGACACGCCCGGTGTCCGCCACGCCGTGCTCGCCCAGCACGCGCAGCACGCGCCACTGCTGATCGCTGAGCCCATGCGCGCGCAGGCCCGGACGGGTGTGCGCCATCACGGACTCGCGCGCCTGCAACAGCAGCCGCGGCAAATTGCGGTGTACGAAAGGGGTGCTCACGGCCAGAAGAATTTATTTAATATATTAAATGATTTCACGATTTACGCAAGCGGCGCAAATGACACGGGTGAATCCGCGCTGTCTGCCTATACAGCTATATTCCCCGCATGGCCAAAGACAAAACCATCTACACCTGCAACGAGTGCGGCGGCACCAGCCCGAAGTGGCTGGGCAAATGCCCGCACTGCAACGCCTGGAACACGCTGATCGAATCAGTCGCCGAAAGCGCGCTGCCAGCCAAAAACCGGTTCGCCTCGCTGGCCAAAACCGCCGAAGTCGCGACGCTGGGTGAAATCGACGCCGTCGACATGGCCCGCACACCCACCGGCCACGAGGAACTGGACCGTGTGCTGGGCGGCGGCATGGTCGAGGGCGGCGTCGTGCTGATGGGGGGCGACCCGGGCATCGGCAAATCCACGCTGCTCTTGCAGGCGCTCGACTCGCTGCAGCGCGCCGGGCAAAACACCCTGTACGTGACGGGCGAGGAAAGCGGCGCCCAGGTCGCGCTGCGCTCGCGCCGGCTCGGATTGGGACAGTCGCAGGTCAAGGTGCTGGCCGAGACCCAGCTCGAGCGGATTCTGGCCACGCTGGAGGCCACGCAGCCCGACATCGCGGTGATCGATTCGATCCAGACCGTGTATTCGGAGCAGTTGACTTCGGCGCCTGGCTCGGTGGCACAGGTGCGCGAATGCGCGGCGCACCTCACGCGCTATGCCAAGGCGGGCGGGCGGTCCGATGGAGCCGCCCGTGGCCGGGCGACGTGCATCGTGCTGGTGGGCCACGTGACCAAGGAAGGCGCGCTGGCCGGCCCGCGCGTGCTCGAGCACATGGTCGATACCGTGCTGTATTTCGAAGGCGACACGCACAGCAGCTTCCGCCTGGTGCGCGCCATCAAGAACCGCTTTGGCGCGGTCAACGAGATCGGCGTGTTCGCCATGACCGAGAAGGGGCTCAAGGGGGTGAGTAACCCGAGCGCGATTTTTCTCTCGCAGCACAGCGAACCGGTGCCCGGCAGCTGCGTCATGGTCACGCTAGAGGGCACGCGCCCGATGCTGGTGGAGCTGCAGGCGCTGGTGGACAGCGGCGGCCCGAGCCCGCGGCGCCTGTCGGTGGGGCTGGACCGGGATCGTCTCGCCATGCTGCTGGCCGTGCTGCACCGCCACGCGGGCATCGCCTGCATGGACCAGGACGTGTTCGTGAACGCCGTGGGCGGCGTGCGCATCGGCGAGCCGGCCGCCGACCTGGCGGTGCTGCTCGCCATCACCTCCAGCCTGCGCGGCAAGGCCTTGCCCCGTGGCTTCATCGCGTTCGGCGAGGTCGGGCTGGCCGGCGAGGTCCGCCCCGCGCCGCGCGGCCAGGAACGGCTGCGCGAGGCGGCCAAGCTGGGCTTCAGCGTGGCGGTAGTCCCCAAGGCGAATGCGCCGAAGAAGGGGGCCAAGGATTTCGAAGGGCTGACCATTCACGCGGTGGAGCGCATTGAACAGGCCATCGACGTCGCGCGCAGTCTGCAGGGCTGAACCGGTCAGTCCTCGTAAAATCGGGGTTTTGCAGGATTTGCACCGCATCTTCTTAAGGAACCCCCCATGAGCCCCCAACCTGCTTCAATGGCCGACCGCGACGGAAAAATCTGGATGGACGGCGAGATGGTGGACTGGCGCGACGCCAAGATCCACGTGCTGACGCACACGCTGCACTATGGCTGCGGCGCCTTCGAGGGCGTGCGCGCCTACAACACCGCGGGCGGCACCGCCATCTTCCGGCTCGCGGAACACACAGATCGCCTGTTCAACAGCGCCAAAATCCTGCGCATGAAGCTGCCGTTTGGCAAGGAGCAGGTGAACGAGGCGCAAAAAGCCGTGGTGCGCGCGAACAGGCTCGAGAGCTGCTACCTGCGCCCGCTGCTCTGGATCGGCGACGAGAAGCTCGGCGTGAGTCCAAAGGGCAACACGATTCACCTGATGGTCGCGGCCTGGCCCTGGGGGGCCTATCTGGGCGAGGAGGGCATGAAGCGCGGCATTCGCGTGAAGGTCTCCAGCTATACGCGCCATCATGTCAACATCACCATGACGCAGGCCAAGACGGTCAGCAATTACACCAACTCGATCCTCGCGAACATGGAGGCGCTGGACGACGGCTACGACGAGGCCATGCTGCTGGACGCGTCGGGCTTTGTCAGCGAAGGCGCCGGCGAGAACGTCTTCGTGGTCAAGGACGGCGTGGTCTACACCCCCGATCTGTCGGCGGGCGCGCTGAACGGCATCACGCGGAATACGGTGCTGCACATCTGCAAGGACCTGGGGCTGGAGCTGGTGCAAAAGCGCATCACGCGCGACGAGGTGTATATCTCCGACGAGGTCTTCTTCAGCGGCACCGCGGCGGAGATCACCCCCATCCGCGAACTCGACCGCATCGAGATCGGCTCCGGCAGTCGCGGACCGATCACCGAAAAAATCCAGAATGCGTTCTTCGACATCGTGAATGGCCGCAACCCGAAATACGCCCACTGGCTTGCCAAAGTATGAGTAACCCCCCCGTTGAATTGCTGGCCCAGGACCTGACCGACATGGGCGGTGTGTTCTGCCCCAATCCCAAGGCCGACATGAAGGTCTGGAACAGCCACCCCAGGGTCTACCTGGATGTGGGCAAGACCGGCGAGGTCAAGTGCCCGTACTGCGGCACGGAATACCGCCTCAAGGAAGGCGAAGCCGCAGGGCATGCCCATTGAGTGACCCGGCGGACCCTGTCGTTCCGCAGGATCTGCCGGCGCTGCTGGCTCAGGTGACCGTGCTGGCGGTGACCTACAACAGCAGCCACTGCATCGCGGCGCTGGCAGAGGGCCTGCGCACGCTGGCGCACGTCATCGTGGTGGACAACGCGAGCCAGGACGATACCTGTGCGGCCGTGCAAGCGCACCTGCCTGCCGCGTCCTTGCTGCGTCTGCCTGCAAACCGCGGTTACGGGGTCGCCAACAATGAAGGCCTGGCGCGGGTCGGCACGCCCTACGCGCTGCTGCTCAATCCGGACTGCCTGATCACACCGGCCGCGGTCGGAGCATTGGTGGCCGCCGCCAACACCTGGGACGAGGCGACCCTGCTGGTGCCGCAACTGGTGGATGGCGCCGGTCACCAGCAGATCAACTACAGCTGGCCACGGCACGCCTGGCGTCCGCGCGGCGGCGCGGCCGAGGGGCCGCTCAACGTGGGCTACGCCTGCGCCGCGGTGATGCTGGTGAACCTGCCGCGGCTGCGGGCCACGCTGGGGGAAGGTGCCGGCTTCGATCCGCGCTTTTTCCTGTACTACGAAGATGAAGACCTGTGCCTGCGCGTGTTCCGGCGGCAGGGCCAGATCCTGGTGCTGCCGCAAATCGAGGTGGTGCATTTTTCGCGCGGCTCGGTGAAGGGTACGCGGCCCTGGCGTGCCGAGTACTGGCGCGGCTTTCACCATGCACAATCGAAAATCCGCTTTCAATCCAAGCATTTCGGGGTGGCAGCCGGGCGCCGCGCGCGCCGCCGGCTGCTGGGCTCGGCCTGCTTGAATGTGCTGGCGCGCGTCCTGCTGTTGTCGCCAAAGCACCTGGCGCGCGCCTGGGGCCGTCTGCGCGGAGTCTGGCAGCTCGACCCTGGCGCTGTCTGAGCCATCGAGCGCGACGCCACCATGACCCCTGCCGACCCGCCCCCCACGTCGCCTTCCAGTGCTCCCGCGCGCCCGCGTCTGACCATCGCGGTGCTGACGAAAAACGAGGCATCGCGAATTGGCCGCTGCCTGCGCAGCGCCGCGTTCGCCGATGAGCGGGTCGTGGTGGACAGCGGCAGCAGCGACGACACCGTGGCATTGGCCCGCGGCCTGGGCGCGCAGGTGTTCCTGCATGCCGACTGGCAAGGCTTCGCCGTGCAGCGCAACCGCTTGCTGACGCATGCCAGCGGCGACTACATTTTCTTTCTCGACGCGGACGAGGAAATCACGCCAACACTGCAGCAGGAGCTGCGTGCCGCCATTCAGGCCGACGCGCGTGTCGTGGGCTGTGTGCGCTGGCGCGTGGTGGCCTTCGGGCGCGAACTGCGGCACTTCCGGTCGCAGGCCCCGGTGGAGCGGCTGTTTCGTCGTGACCAGTTGCAGCGCTTCGAGGGCGCGGTGCATGAGCGGGCGGTGCTCGCGGGCGAGCCCGTGCCGCGCCAGACGCTGGAATCCGCGTTGCTGCATTACTCTCGCGACTCGGTGCGCGCCAGCCTGGAAAAGCTGACCCAGTACGCGATGCTCGGCGCCGTCAAGCGCGCCCGCTCCGGCAAGCCAGGCGGCATCGTCGCTGGAATGGTCTATGGCACGTCCGTCTTCATCCGCCTGTATTTTTTCAAGCTCGGCTTTCTGGATGGCGGCGCGGGTTTCCTGTTTTGCTATTTCATTGCGCTCGAATGCTTTTTCCGTTGCGTGGCACAGCGCTACGACAGCGCTAGCCTGACCGAGACGGTGGGGCGCTGACCGGCTCGGCGCGCCGCAGGATCGGGCCCGCCATCAGCAATGCCATCATGAACATGAAGAAGTGGTTTTCGCGCGAACTGAACAGCGGCGAGTTGATCAGGCTGTCGGCGATCAGCGCGCCGGCCAGGCCGTAGACCAGGTATCGGTCCGGGCCGGTGCGTGCCCGGCCGACGCGAATCATGGCCGCGATCAGCCACAAATAGGCCAGCAGTCCGGGCAGGCCGTTCTCCATCCAGAAGAACAGGTACTGATCGTGCGGGTGCCAGCCGAACTCGACACATTCCGCGGGATTCACGATCAGCCGGCATGACTCACGGTCGTAGGAGCCGGTGCCCCAGCCCTGCAGCGGCCGTTGCCGGATCAGCCGCAGCACGATCCTGTAGTTGTACAGACGATGGCCGATGGAGGTGTGAATGTCGGTGTTGCGGTGCTGAAAGTCGCTCCAGGCTTGCTGATAGCGTGCCTCGATCATCCTGGAACTGAGCAGGCCGATGACCAGCACCGTCGCGAGCACGGCTGCCACGGTCAGCGGCGCCGCGTAGCGGCCCCGTTTGGGAACGACAGTTACGACAAAAGTCAGCAGGCAGGCGGTCAATACGAAATAGCCCGTTCGTCCCCGTGATAGATGCGTGATGCTGATCGCGGCCAGTATCGCCAACGCAAGCCATCCCCCCTTGTGGCGATGCTGCCGGGCCGCGACGCACAGCGTGAGGCACAGCACGACAAAAAAGGACATCATCACGTTTTGCGTGATGTAGTCTCCCACGACGGTGTGGTCGACCCCCCAGCCCAGCGGGCGTGTCGGATTGGCCTGCGCGCTGACCCATGGCAGGCGAACCCAGATGCTGGCATAGACCGACGCCAGGATGAAGAGCATGCCCGCGCCAAACGCACCCAGGCAATACCGGCGCCAGCGCGCCTGGTCCAGCAGGGATAGAAAAACCAGGGCGATCAGCAACTTGCTGTACTTGCCGACATGCAGGCGGATGTGCGCCATGTCGCCGGTCGAATACAGCGTGCCCAGCAAAATCAGGCCGAACAGCACCAGCGCCGGCAGCGTCATGGGGTTGTGCCGGATGGCCTGCCAGCGTTGCCGGTAATGGCCGGCGGCGACCCAGCACAGCGCCACCACGGCGGTCAGGGTATTGGCCAGACCCAGGGCGACCGGAAAGCTTAGAAAAACGCCGACCAGGGCCCATTTCGCTGCCGTGTCAAAGCGTTCCTGAAGTGGTGTCATCGTGGCGGGTCGACGCGGCCTGTGGCGCCGGCGAGCAGTAGCAAATCAGCCCGGATTATCCGCGCCGCGACGGGCCAGATACCCCGCACCACTCAGCGCCACAGTGCCGCGGCCTCGCGCTGCATTCGCTGCAGTACCTGTTCCGCCGATGGACAGTCGTGGATCAGCCCTGCGGCTTCGCCGACGGTCGCATGCGCCGCGGAGAAGTCCCCCGCCGCGACGGCGGCATCGTAGCGGGCGCGGGCCGGCGCAGGATCGGCGCGCAGCGCGTCCACGCGGTCCTCCAACTGCCGGTGCAGATCGTTGCGGACAGCCCGAAAGTCATAGGGGGCCGGCCAGTGCTTGCGCCGCAGGATATCGAACACCGCGCTGCGGGCCGTGCCGTCGCCATTGGCCTGCACCGCCTGGTCCTTGGCCTGGGGCGTGGCCAGACTCTCGCGCGTCGCCCACAGTCGCGAGCCGACCACGGCGCCGTCGGCACCCAGCATCAGCGCGGCGGCCAGGGTGCGTCCGTTGGCAATGCCTCCAGCGGCCAGCAGCAGTGTGTCGGGGGCGTGCGCGGCGAGCCAGTCGGCGAGTTCGGGCACGAACGTCATGGTGGCGCGGCCGTTCAGCGAATTCATGCCGTGTCCGCCGGCCTCGGCACCCTGCGCGACGATGATCCGCGCGCCGGCCTCGATCGCCTGCGGCACCTGGTCCATCCGCTGCACCTGGCATATCAGCACGGCGCCGGCCGCAGCGATACGTGCGCCGTAGGGCCGCGGATCCCCAAACGACAGCATCAGGGCGCGCGGCCGGTCCTCGCCCCGCTGGTCCAGCACCCAGTCCAGCGCCGAGGCGTCTTCGTCCAGCTTCCAGGTGATGAAGCCGCAGCCGATGCGCGCGCGCTGCGCGGCCGTGTCCGCCACCTGCAGCGCGAGCCGGTACTCGCGCTGGGTCCAGGCCAGATCGCCATAGCCGCCGCCCACCAGCCCCAGTGCACCGGCCCGGGCGCAGGCGCCCGCCAGCTCGCCGCCGCTGGCCAGTGCCATCGGCGCCAGCACCACGGGCAATGAGAGATCGAATAGAGAGGTCAAGCGAGTGTTCATGACGCGATTGTGAGCCTTGACGCCGTCGCCTTGCCAGGCAAAAAAAAGCCACCTTGCGGTGGCTTGAAGAAGTCCTTGGAAAGGACGTCGTTGGGATACCCTGATGGAGTTGAACTCTTGGTGAGTTTCAAGCCCGTGTTACTGTGACAGCAGTGAAGTAACTGTAGGTAATTTTCTGCATTTTTTCATCCCCAATTTGAGGGATAAATGGGGCGTCAGGCGAAATGGCGCGGCTATTGCTGTGATATTTCGCACAGCGCCGGCAATGGCGCCGCTGTTACGTGTTGCGCAGCGGCAGCTCGACGACGAAGGTGGCGCCGCCGCCGCTGCGATCCTCGCAGCGCGCCGTGCCGCCGTGCCGCTGCGCGATCGACTTCACCAGCGCCAGCCCGAGGCCGACGCCGCCCGAGCGCTCGCTCGCGCCCGGCAGGCGGTAGAACGGCTCGAAGATGCGCTCGCGCAGGTTCGGCGGCACGCCGGGTCCGCGGTCGCTCACGCGCAGCACGGCGCGCGTGCCCTCGCGCTGGACGCCGACCGTGATGGCGCCGGTGCCGTAGCGGCGCGCGTTTTCAATCAGGTTGCGAATGGCGCGCCGCAGCAGCTTGGGCACGCCGTCCACCGTTACGTCCACAGTGTCCGTGGCGCTGGCGCCGGCATCGAGCTCGATGTCCTGGCGCGCGCATTCCTCGGCCGCCAGCCCGGTCAGGTCCACCGGCTCCACCGTGCCAATATCGACCTCCTGGGCGTCGAGCCGGCTGGCCAGCAGGATTTCATCTATCAATTGATCCAGCTCGGCGATATTGCGCGCGATCTCGTTCTTGAAGGCCGGTGCCGGCGCGTCGCCCATCAGCTCCAGCCCCATGCGGATGCGGGTCAGTGGCGAGCGCAGCTCGTGCGAGGCATTCGCCAGCAGCGACTTGTGCGATTTCACCAGCGTTTCCACGCGTTCCGCGGCGTGGTTGAAGCGCGCCGCCAGATCCGCTACCTCGTCATGGCCCTGCACCGGCATGCGCACCGTCAGATCCCCTTCGCCCCAGCGCTGCACCCCGCGCTGCAGCGACTCGAGCCGCTGTGTCAGGCGCCGCACGATCGGGTACACCCCCAGGGCCACCGCCGCGCCGACCAGGGCCAGCAGCCAGGCAAAGCCGAACGGCGAGCGCATCCACGCGGGCGGCGGCCCGGCTGGCGGGCGGTGTCCGCGCGTGGGCAATTGCAGCATCAGGGTCTGGCCGCTGTCCAGCGTGACGACGAATTCCAGGCCCTCTCCCGGGACGCGGTTGACCTCGGCCTCGGCCGAACCGATCATGTTGCCGCCGGCATCGCGCACCACCACGTCGCGCGGTTCGTGCAGCCGGTAATGCTGCGCCGTGATCTGCCAGGCCCAGCCCACCACCAGGGTGAGCACCGCTACGCCGCCCACCACGGCAAGCCAGATGCGCAGGTACAGGCGGCGCGACAGGACGTTGAAAGGCGGCACGCGGATCGCTCCCGGTCGTTCCGGTCAGTCCTGTTGCTTGGCAAACACGTAGCCGACGCCACGCACCGTGAGGATCCGCTTCGGGTTCTTGGCATCTTCTTCAATGGCCGCGCGAATGCGCCCCATATGCACGTCGATGGAGCGGTCGAACGCCTCCAGCTCGCGCCCGCGCACCGCCTCCATGATCTGGTCGCGGCTCAGCACCCGTCCCGCGCGCTCCGCGAGCGCCACCAGCAGGTCGAACTGGTAGGACGTCAGCTCGGTGGCCGCGCCGCCCACCGTCACGCTGCGGGAATCGCGGTCGATCTCCAGCGAGCCGAAGCGGATGATCTTGTTGCTGGGCTTGGCGCCCTCGGTGCGCCGGCGCAGGATCGCGCGCACCCGCGCCAGCAGCTCGCGCGGCTCGAACGGCTTGGGCAGGTAGTCGTCAGCTCCGAGCTCCAGCCCGATGATGCGGTCCATCGGGTCGCCCTTGGCGGTCAGCATCAGCACCGGCACCTGCGCGGCATCGCTGGGCAGCGCACGGATGCGCCGGCAGACCTCCAGGCCATCGATGTCGGGCAGCATCAGGTCCAGAATGACCAGGTCGGGCGCGAGCTCCTGCACGCGTGCCAGGCCGCCCAGACCATCCAGCGCGTGCGACACCTCGAAGCCCGACTGGCCCAGGTACTCGCTCACCATGCCGGCCAGGCGGGCATCGTCTTCAATCATCAACAGTTGTGCACTCATGATGGCAGTTTAGTCGTGTGCCGGGCAGCAGGGCCCCGGACAATTCCGCCATCGTGCGGGCACCCGATCACGACCCTTTGAAGCGGCGGTAAAGTAAAGTAAATGAAACCCCTGTTGATTCTGGACGACATCCTGGCCCGGCACCAGCGCGAGCAACCGCACGCGCTGGCGATCCGCGCGATCGAATCGGGCGCCCGCCGCAATCTCACCTACCAGGGCCTGGCGCAGCGCACAGCCCAGGCGGCGGCCCGTCTGTGGCACGCGTGGGGCGTGCGCGCCGGCGACCGCGTGGCGTACCTGGGCCTGAACCAGGCTGACCAGATCGTGCTGCTGTTCGCGCTGGCGCGCCTGGGGGCTATCCTGGTACCGCTGAACTATCGGCTGGCACCGCCCGAGTGGTCCGCCGTGCTGGCCGACTGCACGCCGCGTTGCCTGCTGTATGACGCAGCGTGGTCCGGGGCCGGCGCTGCGCTGGCTCGGCAGCACGGCCTGGCCGCGCATGCGCTGGCGACGCTGGCGGGCCCCGGTGTGCTGCCCGTCGCGCCGCGGCGTGCGGACCCGGCCGCGCCGGCCCTGCTGGTCTACACCTCGGGCACCACCGGACAACCTCGCGGGGCGTTGCATACCCAGGCCAATTTGATTGCCAATATGGCTGCAGCCCTTGCCGTACAAGAAATCACACAGTCAGATTTGATAGCAACCGTGCTGCCGCTGTTCCATGTCGGCGGGCTGTGCATCCAGACCCTGCCGGCGCTGTGCGCGGGCGCCGCGGTGCTGCTGCACGAGCGTTTCGATGCGGGCGCGCTGCTGGCCTCGCTCGCGCAGGATCGGCCGACCTTGACCCTGCAGGTGCCCGCCACCATGAAGGCGCTGATCGAACACCCCGGCTGGGCCGGTGCCGACCTGTCGTGCCTGCGCGCCGTCTGGGCCGGCTCCAGCACGCTGCCCGATGCGCTGGTAGCCGCGTTCCACGCGCGCGGCGTGCCCGTGTGCAACGTGTACGGCGCAACCGAGACGGGGCCGTTCTCCATCGCGCTGGCGCCCGAACACGCCCTCAGCCACGCGGGCTCGTGCGGCTGGCCTGCGCCCGGGGTCGAGGTGCGGCTTGCGCGGTCGCAGCCCGGCGCCGAGGTGGGTGAGCTGCTGCTGCGCGCGCCCAATGTGGTCGAACGCTACTGGCCCGACCAGCCGGCCCGCGACGGCGAAGGCTGGTTCCACAGCGGCGACCTCGCGCGCCAGGCGCCAGACGGCAGCTACACCATCGTGGGGCGCGCGAAGGACCTGATCATCTCGGGCGGCGAGAACATCTATCCCGCCGAAATCGAGAACCTGCTGGCCGGCCATCCGCTCGTGGCGGAGTGCGCGGTGCTCGGGCAGCCCGATGCGCAGTGGGGCGAGATCGTGGTGGCCGTGGTGGTGTTGCGGCCGCAGGCTGCGGGCGCCGATGCGCTGGCGGATTGGGAGCCCACGCTGCGCGAGTTCCTGCGCACGCGCATCGCGCGCTACAAGCAGCCGCGCCGCTGGCAGGCGCTGCCGGCACTGCCCAAGACGGCGCTGGGCAAGGTGCAAAAGCAGCAGTTGGCACAGATATTGACCCACGAACAGCGTGCGGCGTGAATTTGCGCCGTAGCCCGGCCGAAGAAGTAGTCAGATCATGCCGATGACCCGCAGGTCACATCGGCTGCGCCACGAGCTTCACGCCCAGCGCCTTGCATACGCGGCTGATGGTGTCAAAGCGCGGGTGCGCATTGGCGCGAAGCGCCTTGTACAGGCTCTCACGCCCGATGCCCGCATCCTTGGCGATCTGCGTCATGCCGCGCGCCTTGGCAATATGGCCCAGGGCATGCGCCAGCTCGCTATCGTCGCCATCGGTCAATACTTGGGACAGGTACTCGGCCACGGCCTCATCGCTGTCCAGATAGTCCGCCATGTCGAACACGGGCAAGTCGTCGATCTTCACTTTCCTGGTCATGGTGCATCACTCCTCAATGGTTGCAGCCAACGCTTTGGCGGCGGCAATGTCCGCCTGCTGGGTGCTCTTGTTGCCGCCTCCCAGCATGACGACTATCGTGCCGCCGCGCTCGATGTAATACATGCGCCAGCCCGGGCCGAAAAACTCGCGCATTTCGAACACACCATCGCCAATCGGCCGGACATCGCCCAGGTTGCCGCGTTGCGCCTTGTCCAGACGCCGCGCCAATCGGATGCGCGTTGCCCTGTCCCGCAAGCCGTTGAGCCATGCATCGAACTCTGGCAAGCGGCGAATCGTGAACATGATTGAATTGTATCCAATCGAATACGAATCGTCAAAATAACTTGAGGGGCCGCAGCTCAAGGGCTGTTGACCATTTTGACTCTTGACGCCAGCCAGACCAGCAGCAGCACCGGCAGTCCCAGCAGCGCGGTCATGGTGAAGAACTGCGGGTAGCCGAACGCGTCCACGTAGTTCCCGGAAAACCCGGCCAGAAATTTGGGCAGCAGCAGCATCATCGAACTGAACAGCGCGTACTGCGTGGCCGAATAGTTCACGTTGGTGAGCGACGACAGGTAGGCGATGAAGGCGGCCGACGCAATGCCGCTGGACAGGTTGTCGGCCGAGATCACCGCAATCAGCGCCCGCAGGTCGTGCCCCTGCGAGGCGAGCCAGGCAAACAGCAGGTTGCTCGCGGCGCTCAGGATCGCGCCCAGCATCAGCACCCGCATCACGCCCCAGCGCACGGAGATCGAACCGCCCACGAAGGCGCCCGCCAGCGTCATGATCACGCCAAAGATCTTCGTCACCGCTGCGACCTCGTCCTTGGTGTAGCCCATGTCCACGTAGAACGGGTTCGCCATGATGCCCATCACCACGTCGCTGATGCGGTAGATGGCGATCAGCGCCAGGATCAGCGCGGCCTGCCAGCGGTAACGCCGCAGGAAGTCGGCAAACGGCTCGATCAGCGCGGTGCGCAGCCACTCGCCGGCGCTTTTGGCGGGCCGCAGCACGCGCGGCAGCGGCTCGGGCGCGAACAGCACGGTGACCATGCCCAGCGCCATCGACGCCGCCATCACCAGGTAGGCGCTGTGCCAGGCGCCCTGCTGGTAGCCCGCCGCGCCGCCCACCTCGGCGCGCGCGGCCAGCCACAGCACGCCGGCGCCGGCCCAGATCATGGCGAGCCGGTAGCCGGTCTGGTAGGTCGCGGCCAGCGCCGCCTGGCGTTCCATGCTGGCCGATTCGATGCGATACGCGTCCAGCGCAATGTCCTGCGTGGCCGAGCCGAACGCCACCGCCAGCGCGCACCACACCACCGGCTCCAGCCCGGCGCGCGGGTCCCTGAAAGACAGGCCCACCAGCCCCGCCGCCACCAGCGTCTGCGCCAGCAGCAGCCAGCTGCGCCGGCGCCCCAGCGCGCGCGTGAGGAGCGGAATCGGCAGGCGGTCCACCAGCGGCGCCCAGACCCACTTGAAGCCGTAGGGCAGGGCGACCCAGCTCAGGTGGCCAATGGTGGCCAGGTCGATGCCGGCCTCGCGCAGCCAGAAGCTCAGCGTGCCCAGCACCAGCAGCAGCGGCAGCCCCGACGAGAACCCGAGCAGCAGCATGCGCAGCGTGGGAGGTTCCAGATAGACCTTGAGCGTGTCGCTCCAGGAAGGCTTGGCGGGCGCTGCGCCGGCGCGCGTCGGGTCGGAATGCATGCGGCGAATAATACGCGGGCTCAGGTCTTGTCTGGCCCGCGCTCGCCGACGCTTCAAACATCGGCCCGCAAGGGCGGATCAGGCCGCTGCCGGCTCGGGCTGCCCCACCAGCGATGAAGCGGGGATACCCAGCGTCAGCAGGCGGCGGATCATGTGCAGGGTGAGCGGGCGAGTACCGTTGAGCACCTCGTAGACACGATGCCGCGGACCGATGTAGGGCACGAGGTCGCCCACGTCGAGGCCGGCGTTGTCCATATGGAACCTGATCGCCTCGATGGGGTCGGGCGGCGCGATCGGGTAGTGCCGGGCCTCGTAGGCTTGCACCAGCGTGCCCAGAACTTCCAGTTGCTCGCCTTCGGGCGTTTCCGGCGCGGGGTCGAGGTCGATCAGCGCCGACACCTGCGCCAGCGTCGCCCGGTAGGTGGCTTCGTTGCGGATGGCTCGGACTTCCATGCGTGCACTCCTTTGACGACGGAAAACAGAACTAGCGCGACTGATCGACCGTCGCGGCGTCGATCAAGTCGTATTGGGCATGTGTGCCCACAAATTTCACATAGGCCCAGCGCATCTTGTAGGCGAAGGCGACGATCAGCCTGTAGTCGTTCCCCTTGATGTTGAACACGACACGGTTGTTTCCCACGATGCTGGCGTTGCCGAAGACGGCCTTCACATCAGCGGGTGAAGTCCAATTGGCCCACCGGGCCACGTCGTACCACGCTTCGAGCGCTCCCTTGGCATCCTGGTAGTCCGGCTGACTGTAGAAACTCACCAGCGTTGAGTAGGAAACAACGTGCATGAATGCATTCTAGTCCCAAATTGGGACTAGTGGGTTGAGTCGAAATGCGCAAGGCGAACAATGCGCAGATTTAAGTCTGGTTTAAGCCGCGCTCGCCATGCTCCAGACATCGGCCCGCACGCCAGCGTGCCCGGCCGTGGCAGCCCGGTGCCCGCAGGCGGACCCGGCGCCACCTATCCGTGATGACGCCTGTCTTTTTTCCAGGAGAAATGACATGAGAAGCAACATTCGCCGCCTTACCACCGTGGCCGCGCTGGGCGCGGCCCTGTTCGGCATGGCATCGGCCGGGGCTGCCGGCCTGCCACCGGCGCACATGGTGAACGGGATCGAGACCGTGAGCGGCGGCATCGGCGACGGACAGGCCGCTGCCATGCAGGCCGCCGCCCCGAATTGGCCGCTCACGCTCGAGTTTGCCATCCGTGACCATGCCAAGTCCGACTACGCCGCCAACGTGAAGGTCGTGGTGCGCAACGCCAAGGGCGATACCGTGCTGAAGACCACGGCGGGCGGGCCGTTCCTGCTGGCGCGCCTGGATCCGGGCCAGTACACGGTGCAGGCCAGCCTGGACGGCAAGATGCTGCAGCAAAAAATCATGGTGGGCCATGCACCGACCCGGCACCTGTTCCTGTGGCCGGCCGGAACTGACGGCGCTTGAGGAGCCCCCAACTGGAGGCGCCCCAGCCTGACGCCGGCCCGCCGCGCGTGCAGCGCCTGCTGCGCTCGCCGCTGGGCGGGCTGTCCACGCACATCCTGCCCACCTCGGCGACGATGGTGGGCGTGTGCATGACGGTGCTGTCCATCGGCCACCTGGGCCACGGCGGCGACGCGTTCATGGTGATCGACAAGCTGCTGGCCTGCGACGCCGTCGTGTTTCTGGTCAGCAGCCTGCTGTCCTTCATGTCGATCCGCGCGGGTCACGCCAACGGCCGGCTGGAGAGCCGCGCCGAAGTGGTGTTTATTGTGGGGCTGGGGGTGCTGGCCGTGGTCGCGGTTGCTCTCGCCTTCGCGATTCGCTGACACGGCCGCCGTGCTTCGGCTACCAGCAGCCGGACGTGACGCCACTCGAGTTCGTCTGCGTGCCGAGCTGGTCGATCTGGTAGGTCGCACAGGTCGTGTCGGCAGCCTGCGTGCCGGTCGGCACCGCCTGCGCGGTGAAGCCGGGCGGCACGGCCGTTGCGCCGGAGCCGGACGCCGCGGTAACCGAGGTCACGTTCAGACTGTAGTAACTGTCCCCCGATGCATTGATCGGGAGCGGAAAAGTGCTGGCCGCGCCGTACCCGAGGTTTGCCGGAACGTTGGTATAGGTGTTGTTCACGCTGAAGTAGCGCTCCTCGCGGGCCGCCAGGTCAAGCAGCCCGTTCTTCGCGTCGGTGCGGCGCGACTTCATCACGTAGCTCTGGTACGACGGCAGGGCGATCGCGGTGAGGATCGTGATCACCACCACGACGATCATCAGCTCGATCAGCGTGAAGCCGCGTTGATGGAATGCGGGGATACGGGCATGACTCATGAAGGTCTCCGGTAGATCAACGTAACTTGATCCAGTTCAGCCGTTGTCCAGTGCCGGCCGCACCTGCGTTAACCTGCGTCACCGTACCGACCCCGGAAGAGGTCTGGTTCACCATGTAAGGCTTGGTCATCGCCGACACGAACGAGGGTGTGCCGACCGCGCTGAGACCGATGCCGGCGACGATCGCGCCATTCGCCGACACGTAGTTGTTCGTTGCGGTGGCGAAAAAGGAGCTGGTCGGCGCGCCGCCGGTGTCGGCGGCGATCGCCATCGTGTAGCCGGTCGGCGGCAGGTTGCTGCACGACAGCGCCTGGTTCGCCGCCGGAATGGTCGTGTTGACGATGAACAGGCCATACGCGGTGGTCGGGCTGTAGATGATCTGCTCGCCGCTATCGGGCAAGTTCAGCTGCCAGCCGAACTTCGTGTTGCTGGTGCCCGGAATGCAGGTCGCGGAGCCGGCCCAGCAGATCTTGTTCTGCGTCACGGTGCGGTAGCGGCCGGTGACATTGCCATTGCTGTCGGTGACATTGACATCGGTCGCGGTCTGGGTGACCAGTTTCGCGGTGGTGATCGTCTGCGGCGCGGTCAGACTTGAGTACTGCACCGAACCGAGCGCGTTCCACGCGCTCATGTTCCAGTCCCAGATGCCGTAGATCGTCTGGGTGCCGCTCGCATAGGTGGCGGGGCTCGTCAGCGTCTGCGACAGTTGCTGGCCCGTGCCGAAGTCGAGCATTACCCGCCCGGGGTTGTTGCCCGAGAGCGCGCTTGTCACCGTGACCCGGGTCGTGATCGGCTGGCCACCCGGGGTCGAGAAAATCGGCGACGTCCCGGCCGCCCAATTGGCAGCATTGTTGCTGGTCAGGTCGAAGCGCCACAGATTGCCGAAGCGGTCGCCGGCGTAGATGTAGTCGGTCACATGATCACCGTCGAGGTCGGCGGACGATACGTAGGCGATACCATTCTTGCTGCCCGGGTTGGGAGCCACGCGGAGTGGGTCCTGGGACGGGCCGTACCCGGTGTCCAGGAAGCGGAAGGTGATCGCGCCGGTAGCGCTGACTTCCATGATGTAGATGCCGGCGGTGCCGGTCGGGCTGTTGAGGCCGTTGCCGAAGATCACGCCCCAATTGCCGTCGTGCAGGCGCCGGATGATCGGTGTGCCATAAGTGTTGCCCAGATTGCTGAGCAGGGCAGCGCTGCAACTCGTGGACGGGCTGGTCGCGCAGGGCATTGGCGAGCCGTTCGGCCCCCAGTCGCCAATCACGACGCTGGCCGCGTTCGCTTCGCTGAAGTTGCCCGGGTTCGTGATGTCGAGCGCGAAGATGTCGCCGCCGGTCGCATTGGTGGTGTTGTCGCCGATCGGCCCGGTCGCGTTGCCGCCGCCGGCCATGCCGCCCGCCAGCCAGGTGTGCCAGGCGCCGTTGTAGTACAGGTCACCGGTGCCCGGCGTCGCATCGACCGACAGCGCGTGCGCGTAACTTGGCGACGAGAAGTCGAGATTGGTATTGCTGTCGAGAATCGTCGCCAGCGCCGAAGACGGCATGTAGCCGATCAGCTCCTGACCGTCGTTCGGCGCAATCGAGCCGGTGGTATCAAACTGGCCGTTGGCCAGGTATGCGCCGGCGCGAAAGCCGTGCATGAAGCCATCGTTGGCGCCTGCGTAGACCACGTTGGTGCGGGTCGCGTTGGTGCTGGCGAAGGTGGTGTAGCTGGTGCCCTCGGGCATCGTCGTGGTGGGATAGAGCGCGTCGCGCCACGGACCCTTGTACGGCAGCGAGGGCGGACCGACCCAGGTCGGGCTGGAATCGACAACGTCGCCGAGCACGCCATTGCGCGCGCGGAACACCGCGTCGCTGCCGCTGCCGCCGATCTCGTTTCCTCGGTCGCCGCGCAGCCAGCCAAGCCGGTCCGCGTTCGAAGATGCATTCACCGCGGTGTCGGCGCTCAGCAGGCCCTGCTGCGCAGCCGTCAGGCTGTTCCATTGAAATGGAACGCCAGTGCCGCTCGCGGTGCTGCTGTTGTACTGCCAGGTCATCATCTGGCGTGTACCGGCGCCGGCGGCGCCGGTGCCCGTCGGTTGCGCGGTGGTGCTGTGGCCGGTCGCATTGCAGTTGCCGCCGGTCAATACGCAACTCGCGTCCCAGTTGGCAGAGCCTGGCCCTGTCGGCAGTGAAACCGTGTCGGTCAACGGGTCGTAGGTGAGGGTCGTTGCGGTGAGCTGGCCCCACCAGTTCGTCGGGTGATAGTACGCCAGATAGACCTGAGTGCCTTCCTCGACCCGCGCCGACTGCTGCACGTTGACGCCAGCGGAAGTCGACGCCGCGTTCAGCTGTGCCGCCTTGAAGCAGGTGATTTCGTGCACGTTGCTGCCGCCGCCGGTGCCGGCCGAGAAGCCGAAGCGCAGATTGGCAGGCACGGTGCCGTTCGACGCGGAGATCGACTGGTTCGTGATCACCGGAATCGCGGTGCCGCCGTTATAGCTGTACGACATGTTCAGCAGCCCGTTCTGGGTGATGCTGAGCGCGTAGGTGATCGGCACGGCCGTGCCGCGCAGCGGGGAATTTTTCGCCTCCTGGTTGTAGATTGTGGTGCCCGCCGGCAGCTGGCTCGTCCCGAGCAGCGAATAGTCGGCAACCGCGACGGGGTAGTACCCACCGGCGGGGGCGGTCTGACCGTTGATCGTCACGGGGCTGCCGGTGTTGTTGTAGGGATAGCCGGTGGCACAGGTGTTCTGCAGTGCCGTCTGGATGGCGCTGTTGGACATGCTGCTGGGAAACAGCGTTGGGTAATTCAACCTCAGCCAGGCCAGATTGACATTGCCCGAGCCACGCACGCTGATGCGGCTCGGATGTGGTCCCGGGTTTGTCGGGTCGCTCGAAGCCGTGTTGTCGCCATAGTTGGTAATGGCGTAGCTGGTGGCGACCGTGGTGCTGGGGGTGGATGTTCCGGCGGAAGTGTAGATGCCTTTGGCGTAATAGATCGTGCTTGAGCCCGAGCCACTGCTTTTTAGACTGCCGGTGATAACAGTATTCGCGGGGGTCGAAAAAGGGGTGCCTGTGGTGGTGGTGGTGGTGGGATTCGGCGCCGTGTTGGTCACGGTGGCCGTCGTGGTCGTAGGGCTGCCGGTAGTTGTCCCCACCGCAACAGTTGCGGGCGTACTGACATACCAGGTGGGCGGGTTGGTGGTAGGGGTGCGGCTGTTGTCAGTGACTATGTATCCGGTCTGCGTCGTGGCGGTCGATGTGGTGCTGACCGTGGTCGTCGTGGTCTGCGTCACGGTCGCACCATTGACGAAGTTCCCGTATTCGTCGATGCCGACTGCAAGATATGCGCCGGGCAGGCCTTCGGTGCCAGGGTAGGGCTTGTTGTTCGAGCAGCTATAGCCCAGGCTGCCCCCATAGGCGCCGGTGGCCGGCGTCGATGTGCCGGGAACGAGCACCGACCCATCCGCGAGAAAGAACGTGATCCCGTCCGCGCCGGAGCTCTGGCCGGCGGAGTTTCCAAAGGCATTGCCGCCGTAGGTAACCGTCGAGAACGTAACCTGCACCCCCTGGTCCGACGGAAAGGTGAAGTTGGAAATGACTGCACCCGTCTGGTTGTTGCCGTTGCTCCCGGTCCCGGTGTCACCGTTCGTGAGTCGCAGCGCACCCTGCCCGACAGGATCGGCAGTGGGCGCGATGCGGCCGGTGACGCCGCCGACCTGCGTCTTGCCGCTGTAGTACGACAAGCCGACACAGGGGGGGATGGTTGACGCCGCGCTGGCGCTGGCGCTCCCGGCGGTCAGGCAGGCGCCGTTCACGCTCGCCCAGTTGTAGCTCGAGGCCGCACCGGTCAGCGTGTCGCTGACCACCAGCTGCGCGCGCGCGGCGGGCGCCAGCAGCGCGCAGACGGCCAGAAATGGCGCGAGAAGCGCAACTCGGAATCGACGGTCGTGGCTCATAAGCGGCCTCCCTCAAGGTTGATCGAGCGGCGGGTTCTTGTAGGTGACGGCATAGGTGCTCTGCACCACCGACGCGCCGTTGGCGCTGCCGCCGTAGCCGGCGCCGGTGACCTGGTACAGCTGCGAGTGCCCCGTTGGATCCAGCCCCAGATACTGGATGTACAGGCTGGGCTTCGCGTAGTAGTTGATGTCGCCAACGTTGCCGCCAGAGCTGACCAGGCCGCCGCCGGCGGCGACCGTCATCGTCGGCGGCAGGTAGTCGCCGCGTGCGCTCCACGGCAGCGTAGTTGGGCTGGTCAGCGCATTCGTGCAGACCTTCGTGTTCGCGACGGTCGCGGTGTAGACCGTGCTGCAGGTGTTGCCGGTGCCGCCGTTACCCTGGCTGAGCCACCATTCGCCGTAGTCGAGCGCGCTCTGCGCGGCCTGCAGTGAGCGCTGCTTCTCACGCGTGTTGCCGGCAATCGATTCATCCAGGCCGATGCTGCGGAACATCGACAGCGCGAGCAGGGTCATCACGATCAGCATTAGCAGGCTGGTCACCAGCGCGATGCCGCGCTCGGCGGTCAAACCGGTACGCCCTCCGGGGGGGGTGGCTCGGCGGCTGGGTTGGGGCGTGCTCATAACATGTTCTGCAAAGCGATGGTCTGCACCCACGGTGTCGGGAGCGTGGCGGAGCCGCCGGTCTGGCTGGCCAGCGGGTTCACGAAGGTCAGCGTGATCTGCGCGCTGCGCACGCTGGCCCACAGGTTGGCCGTGGTGATCGTCGTCGCATCCAGGTAGCTGTCGGCGTAGCCATCGGCATTCACGTCAACACCGTACAGCACGGTCATCTTTGCGACGTTGTTGACCAGCACCACCGGCGTGCCACCGTTGACTGCGCACTGCAGCTCGTTGTTCGTGTCGATCGAAAAACTATTGACCCACACCTGCGTCGTACCGGCCGCCCCGGTGTAGGTTTGACCCTGGCAGTTCATCAGCCCGTCGCCGCTGACGGACTGGAAGCGCACGTCGATCGTATGGCTGCCGCTCGAGCCCTGCGCGCCGGTTCCGGTGATGCCTTGACCCGCGGCGAAGCTCGTACCGTCCGGATTTGCGGTGGCGCTGGCCGGCAGCGCCACCGCGCGCGTATTTGCGACCGGATTCGGAAAATACGCGGCCGACTGCACCGTGGTGGTGAGCATCGTCACCGCGAGCCGCTCGGCGTCCTGGAGCTGCGCCATCTGATCCTGCGAGTTGAACGCCGACTTCATGTTGGCATACAGCAGCGACAGGCCCAGCGCGATGAACAGCGAGATCGTGATCGCCACCATCAATTCGACCAGGCTCAGGCCCTGCTGGTGCAGATGCCGTGCAGGCCGCATGTGGAACTTGGAGCTATTCATGGCGACACATAGAGGGTGTACGACTGGATCGCGGTCTGCTGGCCGCCGCTGGCGGAACTGCCTGTCGCAGTGGTGCGGTTCAGTGCCACGTATTTTTCGGCCCAGGTGATCGTGATCGTGCAGGTGACCGGCGCGCCAGCCACGTTGTTGCAGGCGAAGTTCGCGCCATAGCCCGGGAACAGCGTGTTCATGGTTGCGGCCCAGTTCTGCACGTCCCAGGCGGCAAGCTGGGCCGGCGTACAGACCGGTGCAGACGGGGCGCTGCCGCTGGCGGCAACGCAGGTGCTCACGGTCTGGTTCAGTACGCTGCTCGCATCGGTGACGGTGGTGCCCGCCGTAGAGAACACGGCCGGGGCCACGCCGGCCGCCCAGTAGCCGGTATTGCCCTGCATGGCGGCGGCCATGCTGCTCGCCTGCAGCGCGATCAGCGAACGGCTGCTGGAGACCTGCGTGTTCGAGATCGCGAGCGCCTGCATCTTGGCCAGACCGAGCAGGCCGAGCGCGACGACCAGGAGTGCGACCAGCACTTCGAGCAGCGTGAAGCCACGCTCCCGCAGACTTCGACGATTCGGACGCAACGCGCCATTCCTGAGATGGAGGACCGGTCCGCCGCTCAGCATGGCTGCACCTGTTCATGGCCGATGAGGTTCAGCGTCAGGCTGCGGCATGCCGATGTATTCGCCGGCACAGTGTTTAGCGTCCAGGTCACCGGTGTGTCGGAATTGATCGCGAAGCCATCGCGGCTATAAGTGATTGCGGTGACCGAGTTACTGTCGTTACCCACGGCGGTGAAGGTGTCGGTACTGGTCCAGGCGAGCTGTCGGCGCAGCACCAGGTCGCCGGGGTTGACGGTCTGGTTGCCGTTCGCGTCCGAGAACACGATCCAGCCGCTCTGCCACGGCGTGCTCGCCGCCGCGCAGCCGGTGCCGGTCGTTGACACGCAGACGGTGACCGGCAAGCCTTCCTTGACGGCTTCGGCGCGGGCGAATTGGAGCGACGCGGATAGGCCATTGATCTCGGCTGCGACCCGGTTCGTCTGCGTCAGGCTGACGAACGACGGCACCGCGATCATCAGCAAGATGCCGGCAATGACGATCGTGACCATCAGCTCGATCAGCGTGAACCCTGCGATGGGCAACGCCACGGGAAAAGCTGAACGCTTCGATGCATGATCGCGTTCGCGCAGACTTCCTTTCGTGGGACGTTGATTCATCTTGATGCCGCGAGGGTTTCCTGTTGGCACGGAGAATACAAGGGTGTTACGAAAAGTCACGTGCCAATCGACGAGCGGGCCTCTTTCCGGATTGGACGGCACTGCCACAGGGCATCTATCCGCCCAACGGTGCTTATAGGCGGACGAGCGGTGGGTCGGTGTTGCGCACCGCTCAGATCGCCAGGTCGTATTCGATCGTGATCGGCGCGTGATCCGAGAATTTCTCGGCCTTGTAGATTGCCTCGCTGCGCGCCAGCGCCGCCAGCGCGGGGGTGGCCAGGTGGTAGTCGAGCCGCCACCCCACGTTGTTCGCGTAGGCCTGGCCGCGGTTGCTCCACCAGGTGTAGGCCGTGTCGGTGGCGTCGGGCTGTAGGCGCCGGTACACGTCAACCAGACCTGCTTCGTCCAGCAGCTTGGTCATCCAGGCGCGTTCCTCGGGCAGGAAGCCGCTGTTCTTCTGGTTGCTGCGCCAGTTTTTCAGGTCCATTTCCTTGTGCGCGATGTTCACGTCGCCGCACAGGATGAACTCGCGCTTCTTCTTGAGCGCCACCAGGTGCGGGTAGAACTCGGCCAGAAAGCGGAACTTGGCCTGCTGCCGTTCCTCGCCTGATGACCCGCTGGGAAAGTAGGCGCTGATGATGGAGAGCTTGCGCTGGGGGGTGTCGAAGCGCAGTTCCACATAGCGGCCCTCCGCATCGAATTCGGGCGAGCCGTAGCCGACCACCACCTTGCTCGGCTCATGCCGGGTGTAAACCGCCACGCCCGAGTAGCCTTTTTTTTCGGCCAGCTGGAAATGCCCCTGGAGGCCCGCCAGTTGTTCGAAGCGGCCCGCCAGGTCCGGTGCCTGGGCCTTGACCTCCTGCACGCAAATACAATCGGGCTGATGCTGGGCCAGCCACGCTTCCACCCCCTTGGTGGTGGCGGAGCGGATGCCATTGAGATTGAGGCTGGTGAGTTTGAACAAGGATCTTCCCCATGGTGGTTGCCAACGCGCAAACGACGGAACAGGGCCGGCTGGCGCAGGCGTTCGTGCAATTCTCGGTCGATTCGGGCGTGCTGCGCTTTGGCGAGTTCAAGACCAAGGCGGGCCGCCTGAGCCCCTATTTCTTCAACGCCGGCCTGTTCGACGACGGTGCCAAGCTGGGCCGGCTCGCGCAATTCTATGCAAATGCGCTGATCGCCAGCGGCATCGAGTTCGACATGCTCTTCGGCCCGGCCTACAAGGGCATTGTGCTGGGCGCGGCGGTGGCGATCGAGCTGGCGCGGCTCGGGCGCAATGTGCCCTTTGCCTACAACCGCAAGGAGGCCAAGGACCACGGCGAGGGCGGCACGCTGGTCGGCGCGCCGCTGGTCGGCCGGGTGCTGATCGTGGATGACGTGATGTCGGCCGGCACGGCCGTGCGCGAGTCGATGGCCATCATCCGCGCCGCCGGGGCCACGCCGCACGCCGTCGCGATTGCGCTGGACCGGCAGGAGAAGGCGACCGAGGCCGGGCTGGACGTGAACCACAGCGCGGTGCAGTATGTGCGCGAACAGCTCGGTCTGCAGGTGTGCGCCATTGCGACGCTCGCCGATTTATTGCACTATCTGTCGCACAGCGGCCACGAGGGTGTGGGCGCGCACCATGACCGGGTGCTGGCCTACCGCCGGCGCTACGGTGTCGATTGAAAGACCTATGCGCCATCTGACCAAGGGATTGATTGCGGCCGCGCTGCTGGCAAGCGGCATGCTCGGCCATGCCGCACCTGCACCTGCACCTGCCCAGACCCAGGAAATCTACACCTGCATCAACGACAAGGGGACCGTGCTGACGGCGGATCGCCCGATCGCCAGTTGCATGGATCGCACGCAGACGGTGCTCGGCCCCGGCGGCACGGTGGTGCGCACGATTGGGCCATCCCTCACCGCGCAGGAACGCGCGGCGCAGGAGGCGAAGGAAAGGCAGGCGCGTGACGATCAGCTGCGCCAGGCGGAAGAGAAGCGCCGCGACCGGGCGCTGCTGGTGCGCTATCCGAACAATGCGGTGCACGAGCAGGAGCGCGCGCAGGCGCTGGGCCAGGTGGACGATGTGATCCGGGCGGCGCAAAAGCGCGCCAGCGAGCTGCAGGCCGAGCGCCAGAGCATCAACACCGAACTCGAGTTCTACAAGGGCGACCCCGCGAAGATTCCCCCTGCGTTGAAGAACGAGCTCGCGGACAACCAGCACAGCATCGCCGTGCAGGCGCAGTTCATCACGGAGCAGGAAGCCGAGAAAAAGCGCATCAATGCGCGGTTCGATGCGGAGCTCGTCAAGCTCAAGAAGCTGTGGCTGCTGCAGGCGCCGGTGACGACGCACTGAGGCGTAAAGGTCAGCCCAGCTTTTTGCGCAGCAGCTCGTTCACCTGGGCCGGGTTCGCCTTGCCCTTGCTCGCCTTCATGACCTGGCCGACCAGCGCGTTGAACGCCTTGTCCTTGCCGGCGCGGAACCCCTCAACGCTTTTCTGATTCGCCGCCAGCACGTCGTCGATGATCTGGTCGAGAGCGCCGGTGTCGTTCATCTGCTTGAGGCCCTTGGACTCAATTTCCGCATCAATTTCCGCGCGCGCTTCTTTCAATGCCGCGAACAGCACATTGCGCCCCCAGGCGCCTTCGAGTATTTCCTTGGCAGTCTTGGCGTTGATCGTTCCGTCTAGCACGCGAGTCAGCATGCCGGCGAGCCAATAGGGGGTGACTGGGCACTGTTCGATTTGACAGCGATCACGCGACAGCATCGCACTTATCTCGCCTATTAGCCAATTGGCAACCAACTTCGGGGCGCGTAAAGCATGGTCTTCGCCGCCTTGATCAACGTAGAACTCGCGAAAGGCGCCAACCGCAGTCTCGAAATACGCGGCCATCGCCCGGCTTTGCGTGAGCGTGGTCGCGTCGTATTCGGGCAACCCATAGTCGGCACAGAAACGCGCCGCCGTGATCCGTGGCAATTCAATCATCTGCGAGCGCACGCGCTCCACCCACTCGGCGGCAATCACCAGCGGCGGTAAATCCGGGTCGGGGAAGTAGCGGTAATCGGCGGCGTCTTCCTTGGTGCGCATGGCGCGCGTCTCGCCCGTGTCGGGGTCGAACAGGACGGTGGCCTGCTCTATTCGCTGGCCGTCTTCCAGCTGCTCGATCTGCCAGCGTATTTCATAGTCGATCGCCTGCTGCATGAACCTGAAGCTGTTCAGGTTCTTGATTTCGCGCCGCGTG
>SCRU01000161.1 GCA_004323695.1 Burkholderiaceae bacterium | reverse complement strand
ATAGCGCACAAAGCAGCGCGCGCCATTGCCGCACTGCTCGACCTCGCCGCCGTCGGCGTTGTGGATCACGTACTCGAAGTCGATGCCCGGCGCCGGGCTCGGGCGCACCGACAGGATCTGATCGGCCCCCACGCCAAAGTGGCGGTCCGCCAGGAAGCGGTAGTGCGCACGCGTCAGGCCCAGGAGGCCGCGCGTCTCGTCGAGCACGACAAAGTCATTGCCCGCCCCCTGCATCTTGGTGAAGCGAATTCGCATGGCCTGCATTATCGACGCAGCGGTGCCGCCACCGATAATGCGGCCATGGTCCGACCCACCCAACTCCTGTATCCCCAGCGCGAACCCGCGTCCCTGCGTCCCGCCGCCACCGTGCTGCTGCTGCGCGACACGCCAGATGGTATCGAGGTGCTGATGACGCGCCGCTCCATGACGGCCAGCTTCGCGCCCGGCGCGTACGTGTTCCCGGGCGGCGGCGTGGACGCGCTGGACGGCGCGGCGCACGCACAGGCCACGCGCCGCGCCGGCCAGAGCGACCTGCACCTGACACAGGCGATCGCGGCGATCCGCGAGAGTTTTGAGGAACTCGGCATCCTGCTGGCGCGTCGCAGCGATGGCTCGATGGCCGATGCCGGCGACATCGCCGCGCTGGACCGCAAGGCCCCGTTCGCGGCCCAGTGCGCGGCTCGCGGCCTGCGGCTCGCGGCCAGCGAGGTGTTTGTGCTCGCGCACTGGATCACCGACCGCGATCTGCCGCGCCGCTTCGACGTGCCGTTTCTGGTCGCGCGCATGCCCAATAGCCAGAACCCGGTGGCGGACGAGGCCGAACAGTTCGAACCGGTCTGGGTACGCCCCGCCGACGCGCTGGCGCGGCACCAGGCGGGCAGCTTCTTCATCATCTTCCCGACCATCCGCACGCTGGAGCGGTTGCAGGCCTTCACCACCGTGGAGGCGGTGCTCACGGCCTGCGCTGCGACCGAGCAACCGCTGTGGACCTCATGCCCGCGCGCCGGCTTGCTGGCAGGCCAGGAGGCGCGCTACATGGAGCATGAGAGCCCCTATGGCGAACTCGCTCTGGTCTGCCCCGACGGCCAGATCGTGCATACGCTGGACTGGCAAAGTGAGCGCCCGGTGGCGCTGCTGAAAAACGTGCTGCGCCTGACCGCCCCGAACCCCGGCGCCATGACCGGTCCGGGCACCAACAGCTACCTGATCGGCGACCCGGCGAGCGGCTATATCGCGATCGATCCGGGACCGGCCGATGCGGGCCATATCGAGCGGCTGTGGCGCGCGGCCAAAAATACCGATGGCGTGGGCGGCCAGATCCACCTGATCGTCTGCACCCATTCGCACCCCGACCATGCTCCCGGCGCGCGGCCCTTGCAGGCGCTGTGCCAGGGGCACCCGCCGATTCTGGGTCTCTCCTCCAGGCCGACGGCACGCGCGGGCAGCGCCTTCACGCCCGACCGTGAACTACAAAATCAGGAGCTGTTGACGCTCACGGGACAAGGGCTGGAAGGTGAAATAACCCATACCCTGCAGGTGATCCACACCCCCGGCCACGCGGCCAACCACCTGTGCCTGGTGCTGCTGGAAGACGGCCTGCTGTTCTCCGGCGACCATGTGCTCAACGGCAGCACCACGGTGGTCGATCCGCCCGACGGCGACATGACCGCGTACCTCGATTCGCTCGACCTCCTGAGCGCCGCCTGCGATACGCATGGCATCGCCTTCATCCTGCCGGCGCACGGTTACGTGCTGGGCCCGGCCAAGGATGCCATTGAATGGCTCAAGGCGCACCGGCTGCAGCGCGAGGCCAAGGTCATCGCCGCGATGCGCACCAAACCGCACGGCACGCTGGACGACTGGGTCGCGCTGGCCTACCAGGACGTGCCCGCGCAACTTTGGCCCGTGGCGGCTCGCTCGCTGCTGGCGCATGTGCAGCGCGTGCGCTCGCTGGTGCCGGGCAACGACTGAGCCGCGCGAAACCGCCACCTGGAGCGCCGCCTCAGGCACCGAACAGCCGGCCGCGCGCCGCCTGCGTGATGGCAGCCACGCAGGGATGCGTGATGCGCCGCTCGACGGACACCGCGAAGAACTCCTCCACCAGCTCACTGGAGCGCCCGATCACCTCGACACCGTGCTGCGCCACCGTCTCCTGCTCCAGCACCGCGGGCGACATGAACACGCCGCGTCCTTCGCGGCCGAACGCGGTCATCAGCGCACCGTCGTCGAATTCGCCGACCACGCGCGGACGAATCTGGTGCTGCGCGAGCCAGCCCTCGAGTTGCTGGCGCACCGACGAGGCCACCCCCTGGATCAGCATGGGGGCGTCGTCCAGGCATTGCGGAAAGGCCCCCTTGAGTTGGGCCCGGAGCGCCGGCGCGCAGAAAAAACTCATGGTCGTGGTGCCCAGCGCATGGTTGAACGCCTTCACGCTCATGCGCCGGGAGAGCGGCTCGTCGGCAATCACCAGGTCGAGACGGTGCAGTGCCAGCTGGGCCAGCAGGTCCGGGAACTTGCCCTCGTTGCCGATCAGCCGCACCGGTCCGGCCACGGACAGTGCCGGCGCCAGCAGGCGGTAGGCCACCGACTTGGCCACCGAATCAGCCACGCCAACGCGAAATTCCAGCGCCGGCGTGCCCAGATGGGCCTGGCGCAGCGCGCCTTCCAGCTCGGCGCCCAGCGCAAAGATCTGGTCGGCATAGCCCAGCGCCAGCCGGCCCTCGTCGGTCAGCGCCAGCTGGCGTCCATTCTTTCGGAACAGCTTGCGCCCCAGCCACTCTTCCAGCAGCTTGATCTGGCCTGAGAGGGTCTGCGGCGTGGTGTGCAACTGCTCGCCCGCGCGCATGATGCCGCCGGCCCGGGCGGTGACCCAGAAATAGTGCAGATGCTTGAAATTCACGCAAGTCTCCTTTGTGAGCAGGTTGGAGTTTGATCTTATTATTCGCTTTTATCGAATAATTGTTATTAGAAATACGAATTTACACGAAGTAATCGATCGCCTAAAGTGAGTCTTGTCACATCCTTCGTGACACTCAAAGGAGTACCGTCATGCGTCTGAGCACCAAAGGGCGATTTGCCGTTACCGCCATGATCGACGTGGGCCTGCGTGAAAACACCGGTCCCGTGTCGCTGGCCGATATCGCGGTGCGCCACCAGATCTCGCTGTCCTACCTCGAGCAAGTGTTCAGCCGGCTACGCCAATGTGGCCTCGTGGAGAGCACGCGCGGGCCCGGCGGAGGCTATTCGCTCGCGCGCGGCGCCGAGAACATCAGCGTGGCCGACATCGTGGGCGCCGTCGAGGGCCGCCGCGGCGCCGACGACGCGCCCGCGAATGCACGGCAGCCCGCGGCAGCCGCCGCCATGACGGCGGAACTCTGGGCGACGCTGAGCGCGCAAATGACGGCGCACATGCAATCCATCAGCCTGCGCTCCCTGATCAGCGAGCAGCGCGCCAAGGGCGTGCAGATCGAGTCGCGGCCGGCGCGGCGCGGCGTGTACGTGAAGCCGTCGGCTGAGCCCGTGCGAACGAAGGCGCCGAACTCGGTATTCGCGCTGGGCGGCACCCTGCTGGCGGGGCGCTGATCCCGCGCGCGGTAGCCGCGAGAAAAAGTGTGAAGCCCGCCGATAAGCCGGATTCTGTGCGCCGGTGCCTTCTTGCGAAAACCCCGGCGTGACCGCCATTACTCTGGGCCGGGGGTCGCCCACCCGGCTCGGTGCTACCTACCCGCCAGCTCTGCGGAGCCACATCAACGCTGGCCTACTTGGTATTGCTGCGCGTAGAGATTGCCCGTTTCACCCGCACTG
>SCRU01000160.1 GCA_004323695.1 Burkholderiaceae bacterium | reverse complement strand
TCTTCCAGCGCCCCACCACCGAACATTCCGACTGGCGACGACGACGCGAACACCTCGCTGTGGTTACCGCCCTTCAGCCACGCCTGTTCCCATGAAATCGATTCCGGACAGCAGTGCGCGAAGGCGGGAATGACGGATTCGTAAGAAATAGCGCCACAGCCGGTAAATAACGGTCACAGCCGGCTATTTATTTTGTAGTAACCCAGCAACCAGGAGCCCCCATGCCGCGCAACCAGCAAATCCTTCTTGACAACCGCCCGAGCGGCGAGGCCGTTGCCAGCAACTTCAAACTTGTCAGCAGCGAGACGCCCCCGCTGCAGGACGGCCAGGTACTGGTGCGCCATCACTACCTGAGCCTGGACCCGTATATGCGCGGGCGCATGAACGATTCCAAGAGCTATACCGCCAGCCAGCCCGTGGGCGCCGTGTTTCAGGGCGGTACCGTCGGCGAAGTGGTCGAGAGCAAGCATCCGAAGTACGCCGTGGGCGACAAGGTGGTCGGCTTTGGCGGCTGGCAGGAATACAGCGTGGTCGATGGATCGGCGCCGGGCGCGCTCAAGAAGGTTGACACCACCCATGTGCCGCTGTCGCACTACCTCGGCGCGGTCGGCATGCCGGGCGTCACGGCGTGGTACGGCCTGGTGAAAATCATTGCCCCCAAAGAAGGCGAAACCGTCGTCATTACCGCCGCGTCGGGCGCGGTGGGCAGCGCCTTCGGCGCGCTGGCGAAGGCGCGCGGCTGCCGCGTGGTGGGCATCGCCGGAGGACCGGAGAAATGCAAATACGCCGTGGAGGAGATCGGTTTCGATGCCTGCATCGACTACCGCGCGCACCCCGACGTGAAGAGCATGAGCGCCGCGCTCAAGGAAGCCTGCCCGAATGGCATTGACGGTTATTTCGAAAACGTTGGCGGCTACATCTTCGACGCGGTCATGCTGCGCCTGAACGCCTTCGCACGCATTGCGCTGTGCGGCATGATCGCGGGCTACGACGGCGCGCCGTTGCCGCTCGCCAACCCCGCGCTCTTTCTGATCAACCGCGTCCGGCTGGAGGGCTTCATCGTCAGCGAGCACATGGAGATCTGGCCCGAGGCCTTGGCCGAACTCGGCAAGCTGGTTGGCACCGGTAAACTTCGGCCACGCGAGTCAGTCGCGCAAGGCATCGCGGCCGCGCCGCAAGCCTTCCTGGGCCTGCTCAAGGGCAAGAACTTCGGCAAGCAACTGGTCCGGCTGATCTAGCGACCGTCTTCGACAAGGGGGCATTGTGGACAGCACGCACGAAGTCTTCAACCAGAGCACACCGCTGGTGGACTACAACCTGTTTGCCGGCAACCGGGCCCTGCAGGGTGCACTGGCGTTCAACGCCCCCACGCTCGATACCACGCCGCTGCAGACGCTGGGCGCGCAGTGCGGCTCGGCGGCGATGCAGACGCACGCCCGCCTGGCGAATGTGCATGGGCCCGAGCTGCACACGCACGACCGCTTCGGCCGGCGCCTCGACGAGGTGGAGTTTCATCCCAGCTACCACGCCCTGATGGGCGCGGCCACCAGCGCGGGCCTGCATGGCTCGCCGTGGGCGGAAGGCGCTGAGGCCCACGGCCATGCCCATGTGCGACGCGCCGCCGGCTTCATGCTGTTCACCGAACTGGAGCCGTCCATCCTGTGCCCGATCTCGATGACCTATGCGGTCACGCCGGCGCTGCGCGGCAATGCCGCGATCTACACCGATTGGGGTCCAGGCCTCACCAGCCGAGCCTATGACCCGGCTTTGAGGGTCTGGCGGGGCAAGCCTGGCCTGACGATGGGCATGGGCATGACTGAGAAGCAGGGCGGCTCCGACGTGCGCGCCAACACCAGTCAGGCTCTGCCCGACGGGCACGACGCCTGGGGCCGGCGATTTTCGGTGACCGGGCATAAATGGTTCTTTTCGGCGCCGATGTGCGACGCCTTCCTGATCCTCGCGCAAACCGCAGGCGGCCTGTCCTGCCTGTTCCTGCCGCGCGTATTGCCCGATGGCACGCGCAACGCGATCCAGATCCAGCGCTTGAAGGACAAGGTCGGCAACAAGGCGAATGCCAGCTCGGAAGTGGAGTTCCGCGGTGCTAGCGCCTGGCTGGTGGGCGAGGACGGGCGCGGCATCCCGCAAATCCTCGAGATGGGCAGCATGACGCGGCTGGATTGCGCGCTGGGCACGAGCGGCCTGATGCGCCAGGCCCTGTGCATCGCGCTGCACCACACGGCGCAGCGCCAGGCGTTTGGCAAGCCACTGATCCAGCAGCCCCTGATGCGCAACGTGCTGGCGGATCTGGCGCTGGAGAGCGAAGCGGCCACCGCGCTGGCGCTGCGGCTGGCGCGCGCCTTCGACCGGGCAGACGACGCGCACGAGCGGGTCATGGCACGCCTGCTCACCCCCGTGGCCAAGTTCTGGATCTGCAAGCGCGGCAGCGCCTTCGCCCAGGAGGCGATGGAATGCCTGGGCGGCAACGGCTATGTGGAGGAACACGGCGAAGGCATCATGGCGCGCATCTATCGCGAGATGCCGCTGAATTCGATCTGGGAAGGCGCTGGCAACATCATGGCCATCGACCTGCTGCGTGCGCTGCGCAAGGCCGACGCGGCGGCCGCGCTGGCGCACGAACTGGCGCCGGCCCGCGGGGCGCATGCCGCGCTGGACCGCCTGGCCGCGGCATTGCCCACGCGCGTGGAACAGATGGCCACCGAGACCGAGGCACGCCGCCTCGCGCAGGACGTGGCGATGGCGGTGCAAGCAGCGCTCCTGGTCCAGAGCGCCCCCGCCGCCGTGTTCAGCGCGTTTTGCGACTCGCGCCTGGGCGGGGACTGGGGCCAGACCTTTGGCACGCTCGGCGCCGGGACTGATTTCGACAGCATTCTTCAAAGGGCCCAGCCAACATGAGCGACCTCATCCTGCACCATTACCCCACTTCACCGTTTTCAGAAAAGGTGCGGCTGATCCTGGGCTACAAAAAACTGGCGTGGAAATCGGTCGTGGTTCCGCCGATCATGCCCAAACCCGACGTAGTCGCGCTCACGGGCGGCTACCGCAAGACCCCGTTTCTGCAAATCGGCGCCGACATTTACTGCGACACGGCGCTGATCTGCGACATCCTCGAGCATCGCCAGCCCACGCCCGCGCTGTACCCCGCGCACAACAAGGGGCTGGCCCGGGTACTCGCGCAGTGGGCCGACAGCACGCTGTTCTGGACGGCCATGGCGTACAACTTCAGTCCGGCGGGCGCCGCCCAGGTGTTTCCCGGCGCGACTCCCGAATCGATGAAGGCTTTTGCCGAGGACCGCGCGAAGATGCGCGTGGCGGTGCCACGCATGCCGCCGCCCGATGCGGCCGCCGCCTGCAAAAGTTATCTGCGCCGGCTGGCCAATATGCTCGAAGAGCAACCGTTTTTGCTCGGTGCCGCGCCGTGCATCGCGGACTTTGCCGCGTACCACCCGCTGTGGTTCACGCGGCACCGCACGCCCGCGATGGCGGGCATTCTCTCGGCCACGCCGGGCGTGCTGGCCTGGATGGACAGCATGGCCGCCCTGGGCCATCATGACGAACAGGCGTTCAGCGCAGTCGACGCAATCGCGCTGGCGGCCGCCAGCACACCGGCGCCGCTCAAGGAAGAGCCGTTCCAGGACGAACACGGCATGGCCCTGGGCAGCCAGGTCACCGTCTTCAGCGACAGCTTCGGCCCCGAGCCCACTCAGGGCGAGTTGATCGCGGCGACCCGCATGCACTACACCTTGCGCCGCAGCGACGAGCGCGCCGGCACCGTGCATGTCCACTTTCCCCGTATTGGCTACATCCTCAAGAAAGCAACAACCGCATGATCACGAATTTCAAAGGCAAAACCGCCGTACTCACCGGCGCCGGCTCGGGCTTCGGCCTGGAATGCGCCCGCATCGGCGCCAGACTCGGCATGAACCTGGTGCTGGTCGATGTCCAGCAGGACGCGCTCGACAAGGCAGCGGCCGAGATGCAGGCCGCGGGCGCGAGCGTGCTGGCGCGCAAGGTCGACGTGTCCAGCGCCGCCCAGATGGAAGCACTGGCGCAGGCCGCGCACGAGCGCTTCGGCGCGCCGCACCTGGTGTTCAACAACGCCGGCGTCGGCTCGGGCGGCCTGATCTGGGAAAACTCGCTGAAGGACTGGGAGTGGGTTCTGGGCGTGAACGTCATGGGCGTGGTGCATGGCGTGCGACTGTTTACGCCGATGATGCTGGACGCCGCCCAAAAAGATCCCGCCTGGCGCGGCCACATCGTGAATACCGCGAGCATGGCCGGTCTGCTGAACCCGCCGAACATGGGTGTCTACAACGTGAGCAAGCACGCTGTCGTCAGCCTGTCGGAGACCCTGTACCAGGACCTGGCACTGGTGACGGATCAGGTCAGCGCCAGCGTGCTGTGCCCGTTTTTTGTGGCGACAGGCATCAGCCAGAGCCAGCGCAACCGCCCCAGCGAGCTGGCCGCCGGCAAGCCGACGCGCAGCCAGCTCGTGGGCCAGGCCATGAGCGACAAGGCCGTCGGATCCGGCAAGGTCACGGCCGCCGAGGTGGCGCAAAAGGTGTTCGATGCGGTCGCCGCCAACCAGTTCTACATCTACAGCCACCCCAAAGCAATCGGCTCGGTGCAGACCCGGCTGGAGGACGTTTTGCAGGCGCGCAACCCGACCGACCCGTTTGCCGGCAAGCCCGAGATCGGCGTGGAGCTGCGCAGGGCGCTGCGGGCCAATTGAAGCGGCGCGGGCTTAGCAGCCGGCCGACACCGCCTGCAGCGTCGCTCCCGTCTTCGGGTCGAACAGCACCAGGTTGACATGCCGGGCGTGCCCGGGGCTGGCCGCAATGCTGCGCAGCGTGAGCACTTGCGGCGCGCCGCCGCGGTAGTCGCCCACCGGCGTGTACTGGCGCACCACGAAGTCGTCCTGCAATAGCGCGCCGGCGTTCTCACCGGCTTTTACTTTGGAGCTGTAGCCGTCCTCGGTGACGGTCCAATAGGCGCTCCAGACGGCCGGGGCGCCGGCGGCGGGCGTCACGACGGCTGCAAACTGCTCCGGACCCGACTCCTTCAAGGCGATGCTGAAATAAGCGGTCCCGCTGGCTCGTATCGGGTCGGAGCCCGGCGAGCCCCAATGGCGCCAGTCCCGGCCATTGCGCACCACTTGCGGCGTGTAAATGGAATCCTGCCCGGTCCAGGCCGCAACCTGCCGTTGTCGCAGCGTGTAGGCGGGCGAGGCAAAGCGGTCGACCCAGCCCAGGTTGTCCCAGTAACTCACGTGAAAGGCCTCGATCACCGCGCGCTGGCCCGCGCCCGGGTCTTTCAGGCCCGACAGCCACCGATCCGCCGGCGGGCAGGAACTGCAGCCCTGCGAGGTATACAGCTCGATCACGGGCGTGACGGCCGCGCCGGATTGGGCGACGCAACTGTTTTGCATGGAAAATGCGGCTGTAGCCGTTACCAGTAAAGCGCAAACAGCTATTGATTTGATAGTTTCTCTCATATCGACCCCATGCCACGGCAGATGCCTGTGCGTGAGTCGGCGCAGCACCCCCGTGTCTTACGCCCGCCGCCTGCATGGGCCGGATTCCTGACCGGGCAAAGTCGCCTTGGGCTCGCCCAAGACCGATGTAATTTGTGTAAAAAGTGAGATTCCTGTGATATTTGTTGTGGAATTTCGCGTTTCTTTGTCATAGTGTTCATTCGCAACGTGCCGATCCGTGTTTCCATGAACAACCTGTGAGGGGGCGCAATGGGCATCCGAGTCGAGTCTGAGCGTGAAGCAGAGATCACCTATCGGGGCATGAGTTCGAACCAGTTCCTGCAGGGCAGCCGGGTCTGGCCTGATTTCCTCGCGGGCCAGCCGGGGCGGCCGGTGCGCGTGCTGCTGGTCGACGACGACCCGCACTTTCGCAGGGTGGTCGCACAGGAACTGGTGGCGGACTTGCGCATCCATCTCGTCGCCCAGGGCGACAGTGCGCGCGAGGGGCGCCGCCTTGTCGCCCTGCACGAGTTCGACGTGATGATGATCGACCTGAACCTGGGTGACGGTTCGGGGTACGAGGTGATCGAGTGCATGCGGTCGCTGCGCCCGGGGGCCGAGGCGGTGGTCATTTCCGCCATGGAGGACGAGCAGCACGCCCTGCACGCCTTCGAACTGGGTGCCACGGGCTATCTGGTCAAGAATTCATGGTTCGGCAACTTCTCCGACGCGATATTGCAGGTGGTGAATGGCGGCGCCTCCATCACCCCGAGTCTGGCGCGCCGGCTGCTGCACAAGCTCAATGCCGCGCAGGACGGTGCAGCAGCCATCAAGGTCGCGCACCACCCCGATACGTTGTCCGGCCGGGAAAAGGAAGTGCTGAAGATGGTGGCCAGCGGCTACACCAGCGCCGAGATCGGCCGGCGCCTGGCGATCAGTTGTCAAACAGTCAACAGCCACGTCAAGAACATCTATCGAAAGCTGCACGTGCGCACCCGCGCCCAGGCGGTGGGGCTGGCCACGACCAGTGGCCTGTTGCAGCGGTAGGGCCCCTTCGCGGTGCCGCCATCGAACCGGCCAGGCAATGCAGCACGCAACGAGATCATGTCGATCGGCAATCGGTGGCGCCTTTACACACGACTCGACCAGACCCTGGTTCTGGCACTGCTGGCCCTTGCGCTGAATTTGCTGCTGGTCCGGCATTTCGAGGGTGACACATCGAGTGCGTTGATCGGCCTCGTGGTGAAAGCGAGCTATCAGTGGTGTCTGGCCGTCGTCATTTTTTTTCTGTTGCAAAGCGCGGGGATCGGGCGCGGCTGGCTGTACTGGACAGGGCTGTTGCAGTCGCTCGCAGGCACGGCCATCCTGCTCGCGATCGCCCTCGCGACGCCGGGGCGTCGCGGTCTCCCTGCGCCGCTCTGGCAAGTCTTCAATGTGGCGATGTGCCTGATCCTCGCCGCGGGCATCAGCTATCACGGCAGCAGGAACGCCCGTCCGCACCGGTGGCTCGTGCTGCTCGCGACCCTGCTGACCCTGGGAATTGCAGCCAATGATGTAACGAACCCGAACGGCCTGCGCTCCGGAACAACATTCGGTCACTACCTGTATCCGGAACTGGTGCTGCTGGTGTGGCTGGTGGTCACGGGCCGCGTATTCGGCGAGCGGGCCACCGAGCGTGCGGACCATGCGCAGAGCCTGGGCCGGCTGCAGGCCGAACAGGCATTGCACAGCGAATTGCTGAGCAGGCGCGCCGTGGAGAGCGAGCGCAAGCGCATTGCGAGCGACCTGCACGATGGTGTCGGTTCGCAGCTGGTCAACCTGATCGCGACACTGGACCCGCGCTCGCAGCCGCAACAGGCCGTGGCCATCGCGCTCGAGCAATGCCTGCTCGACCTGAAGATCATGGTGGACTCGATCGAGGGCGAACACGATACGATCGTCGACGCGCTGGCCCGCCTGCGCTACCGCATCCAGCCTTCACTGGATCGGCTGGGCATCCAGATGACATGGAACGTGCAGGATTCGGACCTGCTCGGTGCGCTGGCGCCCGACCAGGTCCTGCAGTTGCTTCGAATCAGTCAGGAGGCGCTGTCCAACGTCATGCGCCATTCACAGGCATCCGTGGTTGAAGTGACTTGCCGCTACGTGGTCTCCAGCCACAGCCTGCTGCTGGAGATCTGCGATAACGGGCAGGGCGTGCACGCCACCGCAGCCGGCAAGCACGCGGCCGGAAAGGGCATCAGAGGCATGCGCGAACGCGCCGCGGCGATTGGCGCCAGTCTCGATTTTTCGCATCCCCAGAATGATCGCGACGGTACCCGTCTGTTTCTCCTGCTACCGCTGGTCGTGCAGCCTCGCACGCCGGAAGCCCAGGGCACGGTACTGCCGTTCCCACGCGAGCCCGGCAAGGCGGCCTGAAAGGGCGCCACGCCGGTCGACCGGCCACCTCTGGTGGACAGAGGAGGGGCACGGCATCCTCCACAGGCGGTATGGCACACTTGCGCGCTATCGCTCGCAGCGCCCGGCCGCTGCGGGCGGGCAGACAAAAAATCACCCTTTTCGCATGCAAAAAATCATTCACCAGATCGCGCTGGAACTCAAGGTCCGCGACGAGCAGATCAAGGCCGCCGTGGATTTGCTGGACGGCGGCGCCACCGTACCCTTCATCGCGCGCTACCGCAAGGAAGCCACGGGCGCGCTGGACGACATCCAGCTGCGCGAACTGGAATATCGCCTGGGCTACCTCCGCGAGTTGCAAGACCGGCGTGAAGTCGTTATCAAGAGTATCGACGAGCAGGGCAAACTGACGCCCGCTCTGCGCGCCGCGATCGTGGCAGCCCTGACCAAGCAGGACCTGGAAGACCTGTATCTGCCGTACAAGCTCAAACGCCGCACCAAGGGGCAGATCGCGGTTGAGGCGGGCATAGCGCCACTGGCCGACCGGCTGTTTGCTGACCCGATGCTGGATCCCGCAGCCGAGGCCGCCGCTTTCACGCGCCCCGCTGAAGTGCTGGATGACGGCAAGCCCGGCCCCGATTTTTCCACCGTGCCCGCCGTGCTGGACGGCGTGCGCGACATCCTGTCCGAGCGCTGGGCCGAAGACGCCGCGCTGGTGCAGAGCCTGCGCGAGTGGCTCTGGACGGAGGGGCTGTTCAAGTCCAGCCCGATGAGCGGCAAGGACGAGAACAACGCCGACGTGGCCAAGTTCCGCGACTACTTCGACTACGACGAGCCGATCGGCCGCGTGCCGTCACACCGCGCGCTGGCGGTGTTCCGAGGCCGCGCGCTGGACATCCTGGACGCCAAACTGATGCTGCCGGTTGAGCCCGAGCCGGGCAAGCCCAGTATGGCCGAAGGCAGGATCGCGCTGCATCTGGGCTGGAGCCACCGGGGCAGGGCAGGGGATGACCTGATCCGCAAATGCGTGGCCTGGACCTGGCGCGTGAAGCTCAGCCTGTCCACCGAGCGCGACCTGTTTGCGCGGCTGCGTGAAGGGGCCGAGAAGGTTGCGATCAAGGTGTTTGCCGACAACCTGCGTGATCTGCTGCTGGCCGCGCCGGCAGGCCCGGGCGTGGTGCTGGGGCTGGACCCTGGTATCCGCACCGGCGTCAAGGTCGCGGTGGTCGATGCCACCGGCAAGCTGGTGGAAACCGTCACGGTCTTCCCGCATGAGCCGCGACGTGACTGGGACGGCTCGCTGCACACCTTGGGCAAGCTTTGCGAAAAGCACGGCGTGAACCTGATCGCCATCGGTAACGGCACGGCCAGCCGCGAGACGGACAAGCTGGCGGCAGACCTGATCAAGCAGTTGGGGAAGCTGCGCGACGGCGCGGAGATCCAGAAGGTGGTGGTCAGCGAAGCCGGCGCCTCTGTCTATTCCGCCAGTGAGTTCGCGTCGCAGGAAATGCCCGACGTCGACGTGAGCCTGCGCGGCGCCGCGAGCATCGCGCGCAGGCTGCAGGACCCGCTGGCCGAACTCGTCAAGATCGACCCCAAGAGCATCGGCGTGGGACAGTACCAGCACGACGTCAACCAGAGTGAACTGGCGCGCGCGCTCGATGCGGTGGTGGAAGACTGCGTGAACTCGGTCGGGGTGGACCTCAACACCGCGAGCGCGCCGCTGCTGTCGCGCGTGTCGGGGCTCAGCGCCTCGGTGGCCAGGGCCGTGGTGCACTGGCGCGAAGCCAACGGTGCCTTCGCGAATCGCCAGCAACTCCTGCAGGTGACGGGCCTGGGCGCCAAGACCTTCGAGCAAAGTGCTGGATTTTTGCGCATCCGCGGTGGCGACAACCCGCTGGACATGACCGGCGTGCATCCGGAAGCCTACCCGGTGGTCGAACAGATCATCCTGCAAACCGGCAGGCCGGTGGCCGGGCTCCTGGGTCGCGCCGAACTGCTGGAATCCCTTCGGCCCGAGCTGTTCGCGAATGAGCGCTTCGGCATCATCACCGTGCGGGATCTGCTGGCCGAGCTCGAGAAGCCCGGCCGTGACCCGCGCCCGCACTTCAAGGTGGCGCGCTTCAACGAGGGCGTGGACGATATCCGCGACCTGCGCCCCGGCATGATCCTGGAAGGCACGGTCAGCAATGTGGCCGCATTCGGCGCCTTCGTGGATCTGGGCGTGCATCAGGACGGCCTGGTGCATGTGAGCCAGCTCGCGCACAGGTTCGTGAACGACGCGCACGACATCGTGAAGACCGGCGATATCGTGAAGGTCAAGGTCATGGAAGTGGACATCGAGCGCCGGCGCATTGGTCTGTCCATGAAGCTGGATGACGCACCGGCCCGCAAGGATGGGCCGCGCGACAACCGCTTCGAAGGCGCGGCGCCGCAGGCCACCGCGATGGCCTCGGCCTTTTCCAGGCTGCAGGAGTCGCGCAAATAAATGCGGCCGCGCGGCCACCGCCTGCCCTGCAATCGAGACCGTATACTGAACCGATTCATTGACTCACCAACGGAGATCTTCCATGTCGATCCGATCCCTGCTGATGCTGGTCGTTGGGCTTGCCATCGTCGCCTTTGTCGCCACGAACTGGGGGCTCATCACCCAGCCCGCGGATCTGTCGCTGCTGGTCACGACCGTGAAGGCGCCGCTCGGCCTGGTGCTGCTGGGACTGATGGTCATTCTGGCCGTTTTGTTCGTCGCCGTCACGGCCTACGCACAGACCTCGATGCTGATGGAGGGCCGCCGCCATGGCAAGGAGCTGGCGGCGCAGCGCGAACTTGCAAACAAGGCCGAGGCGTCGCGTTTCGTGGAACTCAAGACGTTCATCGCCGATGAACTCGTGCGCCTGAGCAAGGAGCGGGCGGACATCGCCCAGCATCTGCAAGCGCGGGTGGAAACCCTGCAGACGGAAATGCTCAAGCGCATCGACGAGCAGTCCAACTCGCTGGCCGCCGCGGTCGGCGAGCTCGAAGACCACCTGCGCCGCGAAGGCGCGCGCACGGACGGCGCCAGTTGAGCCGGCGCCTGGTGCGCGCCGGACCACCCGGCCCTACATGGACTCCCTGAGCATCTCGCGGTAGTCGTCGGGCGTGGCCAGGCGCGGGTTGGTCTTGTGGCAGTGGTCGGCCAGCGCGCCGCGAATCACGTCGTCGAACTGGCTCTCCTGCACGCCCATCGCGGCCAGCCCCTTGGGCAGCCCCAGCCGCGCGTTCATGGCCCGGATGGCCTCGGGAATGTCGCCGGCAGACTTCAGGCCCATGGCGTAGGCCATGCGCTCGAGCCGGCTTTCCTTTTGCACCGACTCGGCACCCGCATTGAACCGCACGACGGCCGGCAGGAACACGGCGTTCAGGGTGCCGTGGTGCAGGCGCGGATCGACCCCACCCAGGCTGTGGCTCAGGGAATGCACGCAGCCCAACCCTTTCTGGAACGCCATCGCGCCCTGCATCGACGTGCTCATCATGTTCAGCCGCGCCTCGCGGTCCGAACCGTCGCGCGTGGCGCGCGCGATGTGACTCCAGCCGCGCGCCAGGCCGTCGAGCCCGATGCCGTCCGCCGGCGGGTTGAACGCCGGTGCCATGAAGGCTTCCATGCAGTGCGCAATGGCGTCCATGCCGGTGGCCGCGGTCAACAGCGGCGGCAGGCCCAGCGTGAGTTCGGGGTCGCAAATGGCGGCCCTGGGCACCAGATGCCAGGAATGAAATCCCAGCTTGCGGTGGTCGTCCAGGATCACGATGGCGCCACGCGCCACCTCGCTGCCGGTGCCGGCCGTGGTCGGCACGGCGATCAGGGGTGCCACCCGCTCGGTGATCTTCGGGGAGCCGCCCTCGATCGTGGCGTAGGTCTTGAGCGGGCCCTCGTGCGTGGCCGCAATGGCCACGCCCTTGGCGCAGTCGATCGACGAGCCCCCGCCCACGGCAACCAGGCCGTCACAGGCGTTTGCCTTATAGACCGCCACGGCCGCACGCACGGCTGCCTCGGTCGGATTCGAGGGTGTCTGGTCGAACACGGCCGCTGGCACGCCGGGCAGCGCATCCTGGACCTTCTGCAACAGCCCGGCTGCCTTGACGCCGGGATCGGTCACGATCAGCGGGCGGGTCATGCCGACACGCTGGCATTCCTGCGCGAGCAGCTTGAGGGCGCCAAATTCAAACTGGATCTGCGTTACGAAATTGATGAAGGCCATGATGTGTCTGCGTTGTACGATGGAGTCCTCACTGTAACGGACGCTGACAGAAGATGAATTGGAAAAATCCCTTGCCGCAAGTCAGATTCGCCTCGGCAGGCAAGGGCGCCGGGCAGTGACCGGACCCCGCGTCGACCCGCGCACCCTGCTCACGCCGGCCATGCGCGGCGTACTCGAACGCATGGCGCGCGCCAGGCAGGCGCCCATGCAGACGCTCACGCCGCAGCAGGCCCGGGTCGCCTACGAGGCGGGCGCCGGTATGCTGGAGATACCGGCGCCCGCGCTGGCGCGCGTGCAGGATCTGCACATACCGGCACACGACGGCCACGCGATCCCGGCGCGGCTGCTGGCGCCTTCCGACGCGCCACTGCCGGTGCTGTTGTATTTTCACGGGGGCGGCTTCACCATCGGCAGCACGGCCTCGCACGACGTGCTGTGCCGCCGGCTCAGCCAGCTCGCGCAATGCGCGGTGCTGTCGATTGACTATCGGCTCGCGCCCGAGCACAAGTTCCCGGTAGCGGCGAATGACGCCTGGGATGCCACGGCCTGGCTTGCGGCGAACGCCGGCTCGCTCGGGCTCGATGCCACGCGCATGGCGGTCGGCGGCGACAGCGCCGGTGGCACGCTGGCGGCAGTCTGCGCCGTGCTGGCGCGTGACGCGGGCCTGGCGCTGGCGCTGCAATTGCTGTTCTACCCGGGATGCGCCGCGCACCAGGACACGCCTTCGCACGCGAGGTTTGCGCGCGGATTCGTTCTCGAAGAGGCGCAGATCACCTGGTTTTTCAACCAATACATCCGCAGCCCGGCCGACCGCGACGACTGGCGTTTTGCGCCACTCAATGCGCCCGATGTGGAGGGCGTCGCGCCCGCGTGGTTCGGCCTGGCCGAGTGCGACCCGCTGGTGGACGAGGGCGTGCAATACGCGGACAAGCTGCGCGCGGCCGGCGTACCCGTCGAGCTGGAGCTTTATCGCGGCGTGACGCACGAATTCATCAAGATGGGGCGCGCCATTGCCACCGCGCGCCAGGCCCACGCGGACGCCGCCGCCGCCCTCCAGAAGGCATTCACTCCTTGACGGACACACCATGAATCGACAGGACTTCCGTTTTTCGCATCGGCTGCGCGTGCGCTGGGCCGAGGTGGACATGCAGAAAATCGTCTTCAACGCGCACTACCTGATGTACTTCGACACCGCCATTGCCGATTACTGGCGCGCGCTGGCCTTGCCCTACGAGGATGCCATGCACCAGTTGCAAGGCGATCTGTACGTGAAAAAGGCCACCGTCGAGTTTCACGCATCGGCCCGGATCGAGGATCAGCTCGACGTCGCGATGAAATGCGCGCGCGTGGGCAATTCGTCGATGCTGTTTCAGGGCGCCATTTTCCGCGGCGACGCGCTGCTCATCTCCGGTGAGCTCGTGTATGTGTTTGCCGATCCGGCCACGCAGACCTCCCGGCCGGTTCCGCCCGCGCTGCGCGACGTTCTGGCCGGGTTCGAAGCGGGGCAGGACGTGGTCAACCTGAAGACCGGTCGCTGGAGCGAACTGGGGCGCGATGCTGCCCGGGTGCGCACCGCGGTGTTTGTGCAGGAGCAGCGCATTCCCCGTGAAATGGAAGTGGACGACGCGGACGGTGCCGCGTTGCACGCGGTCGCCTACAACCGCCTGGGCCTGCCGGTCGCCACCGGCAGGCTGACCAGGTGCGCGCCGGGTGTGGGCCAGATCGGCCGCATGGCGGTGGATCGTGCGCTGCGCGGCTCACAACTGGGCCAGCGCGTACTGCAGGCCCTGACGGATTCGGCGCGCGAGCGCGGCGACCGCGAGGTGCTGTTGCACGCCCAGCGCAGCGCCGAGGGGTTCTACACACGGGCCGGTTATGCTGTGCGCGGCGATCCGTTCGACGAAGTCGGTATTGCTCACGTGGAAATGTTCAAGCCGCTGTGATGTTTGTCTGAGGGGAGGCTGTCAGGTGGCGCAACGCGGGTGGGTCAAGTACGTCGTGCTGGGCGCGATCTGCGCGCTCGCCTACGGCGTTTATTACCTGGTGTCCACGGAAATGGACACTTCGCGCTGGCAGGCGCGCCAACTGGCGCAGTTCGGCAGGAAGCTCACCGCCAAGGTCGCTCCAGGCCCGAGCGACGCGATCCGCTTTCCTGGTCCGGGCCCCTACGACGAGCGCCTGGGCTATGCGCAGTTGCCGGTCTTCACCACGCGACTGGAGCAGCAGGGCTTTGCCATTGCCGACCAGGCCCGCATGTCGCCCGGCATGATCGGCATGATCGATGACGGCCTGTTCACCCCGTACCGGGAAAAGAACCAGGCGGGACTGGAATTGTCGGACTGCAATGGCCGCACGCTGTACATGAGGCGCTTTCCGCAGCGGGTTTACAGCAGCTTCCAGGCCGTGCCGCCAGTACTGGTGCGCAGCCTGCTGTTCATCGAGAACCGGAATCTGCTGGACCCCGAGTATCCGCAGCGCAATCCGGCGATCGACTGGCGCCGTTTCGCCCACGCCGGCCTGGATCAGGTGCTGCACCTGTTTGCCAGTGGCCACGCCGCGCCCGGCGGCAGCACGCTGGCGACGCAAATCGAGAAATACCGGCATTCCTCGGGCGGCGAGACCGCAACGGGCGCCGATAAGCTTCGCCAGATGGCCAGCGCCTCGGTGCGCGCCTACCTGGGCGGCGAGAACACGCTGCCGTGGCGCGAGCAAATCGTGCTGGACTACCTGAACACCGTGCCACTGTCGGGGAGCAGCTGGCACGGCGAGGTGCAGGGCATCGGCGATGGCCTCTGGACCTGGTATGGCGCCGATTTTGGCCAGGTCAACCAGTTGCTCCGCAACGGGGCCGGGCCCGTCGTCCCGGCGCGGCAGGCGCATGCGTACAAGGAAGCGCTGTCCTTGATGATCGCGCAGCGCCGCCCCTCCTACTACCTGCTGCAGAATCCCGCGGCGCTCAACACCTTGACCGATCAATACCTGCACCTGCTGGCGCGCGCGGGAGTCATCCCGGCCAGCCTGCGCGATGCAGCCCTCGCGGTGCAACTGCAGCAGGACCGCGCGGCAGCGCCCCAGGCCAGCGAATCTTTCGTCGAACTCAAGGCGGTTACCCATCTGCGCGCGAACCTGTCGGCGCTGCTCGGCGTGGACTCGCTGTACCACCTGGACCGAATCGATCTCGCCGCCGGCAGCACCATCGACCAGGCGGCCCAGCAAGCCATCACGACCGCGCTGCAGCAGGTGCGCACCCCGGAAGGCGCCCGCGCCGCCGGCCTGTATGGCCACGACATGCTGCAGCCTGGCGACGACCCGGGCCGCCTGACATTCAGCGTCGCGCTGTACCAGGCGCGCGGCGATGCCAATCTGCTGCGCGTGCAGGCGGACAGCGTGGACCAGCCGTTCGACATCAACAGTGGCGCGCGCCTCAACCTGGGCTCCACCGCCAAGCTGCGCACCCTCGTGACCTATCTGGAGATCATCGACACGCTGCACCAGCGGCTGGCCAGCCTGACGCCCGCGCAACTGCACCGCATGCCGATCTCCCCGAATGACGTGCTGAGCCGCTGGGCCGTCGACTACCTCTCGAGCAATCCGGGCGCCAGCCTGCAGACCATGCTGGAAGCGGCCATGGAGCGTCAGTACTCGGGTGACCCGAGCGAGGCATTCGCCACGGGGGGCGGCCTGCAAAGCTTCGACAATTTCGACCCTTCGGAGAACACGCGCGATTTCACCGTTCGCGTGGGATTCCAGAATTCGGTCAACCTGGTCTTTGTGCGGCTCATGCGTGACATCGTGCGCTATGAAATCCACCAGGCCGAGCCGGATGTGGACCAGTGGATGGCCAACCCTGCCTCGCCGCAGCGGCGCGCCTACCTGGCACGCTTTGTCGATCAGGAGAGCACCACCTTCATGCGGCGTTTTTACCACCAGTACCAGGGCAAGACAGTGGACCAGGCGCTGGACGTGATGTTCAAGGACCGGCGTGTAACGCCGGTGGCGCTGGCGGTGGCGCTGCGCAGTGTCGATCCATCGCTGGACCAGACGCAATTCGGGCGTGAAATGCGCCAGCGCCTGGCCGGCCCACCGCTGTCGGATGACGAGATCGGGCGCCTTTACCTGAAATACGGTATCGACAAGTTTTCGCTGCAGGACCGCGGCTACCTGGCGCATGTGCATCCGCTCGCGCTGTGGCTGGTCGGGCAGTTGCGGGTGCATCCAAAAGAATCGCTGCAGCAGTTGCTCGACGGCAGCGCCGTCGTGCGCCAGGAGGTTTACGCCTGGCTGCGGCGCCCGAGCGAGCGTGCCGCCCAGACGGACCGTATCCGGCACCAGTTGGAGATCGTCGCGTTCGAGCGCATCGGCAAGGACTGGCGCCGGCTCGGCTACCCGTTCCAGAACCTCACGCCGTCGCTCGCCACTGCCATCGGCGCGTCCGGCGACCGCCCCGCGTCGCTCGCGCAACTGATGGGGCTGATCGTGAGCGATGGAATGGATCGGCCGATGGAATCGCTGCGCAGTCTGGATTTCGCCGTCGGGACACCGTATGAAACACGCTTCGCAGTCCAGGCACCGCCGCAGCGGCGCCTGTTCGCGCCCGAGATTGCCACGGTAGTGCGGCGCTCGCTGCAGGATGTGGTGAATGGCGGCACCGCCGTCGGCTTGCGCGGCGCCTTTGCCGAGGCGGCCGGTGGCAAGACCGGCACTGGCGACCAACGTCTGGCAAGCTACGGACCGGGCGGTCGTTTGCTCGACTCGCTGCGCGTGAACCGCTCGGCCACCTTCGTGTTCTTTGTCGGCCAGCACCTGTTTGGCACCATCACCGCCTACGTGCACGAACCCTATGCCGCGCGCTATACCTTCACCAGCGCGCTGGCGGTCCGGTTCCTCAAATCCATCGCGCCCGTGGTGCATGCGATGGCGGCGGAGTCCGGCGACGGGTCACAAGAGCCGGCTTGCCGGTAAGAGCGGCCTAAATATCGTGCAGCAGCGGATAGGGCAGGGGCTGCAATTGCAATGCAGGCCCACCCGGTTCGCCCAAATGCAAGATCCCCGATTCGGTCGCGCTGATCTGCAGCGACGCCAGTGCATCAAAGCCCCCGCTCGGCGCGGGCGCCGCCTGGGCCACCAGACCGCAGGGCTGCGACGGGTCGGCGCTGTGAAAGACCTCCTGACCAACCGCAGGCGAAACCGCGCAATGCACCAGATAAGCACGGCGCTTGAGGGTTCCGCGGAACTGGCTGCGCGCCACCACCTCCTGGCCCGGATAGCAGCCCTTTTTGAAGCTGACGCCGCCAATCGACTCGTAATTGAGCATTTGCGGCACGAAGGCGTCGATCAACGGGCTGGTCAGGGTCACGATGCCGCTGCGCACTTCGCTCCACTGCCACAGGGCGGCGGCGAGCGGCGCGCCGGCCGGCCCGGGCTCGCCCGCGGGCGAGACCCACAGCGCGCGCGGCTGGCCGTTCGCCGGGTATAAAGCAACGACGTTTGCAGAACCTAAATCGCTTTTGACCCAGGCGTGGCAGCTCAAGTCCGCTACGTTTTTTGCAGCATCTCCGGCCAATCCGAACAGACTGAAATCGGCGCTCGCATCGGTCAACCTCGCCTTGGCACGCAGCACGAACATGGACAGGCGTTTGAGCGTGGGTGCGAGCAGGTCGCGGCTGCAGACCAGCAGGATGTCGTCCGGCGCCCGCCTGAACCCGATGAAGCTGGCCTGCATGCGCCCCTTGGCCGAACAAAACGCCGCCAGCCGCGCCTCGAGCGGGCCCAACTGCAGGAAATCCTGGGTCAGTTGGCCGTGCAGGAAGGTGGCGGCGTCTTCGCCCACGACCCGGATCACGCCCAGATCGGGCAGGGCAGAAACCCCATTCAGCAGCGGTGCATTGGAGGAATCCGCCGCCGGGGCGGCGGGGAGGGAGAACGAAGCGGTCATAGCCTGAATTATCATGCCCGGATGATTTCCACGGGGCGGTAGGGCTGTGCGTCGATTGTTGGTCGGACTCGTTGTTTTGCTGCTGCTGGTCGCCGGCGGGGGCGCCTGGTGGCTGCACCATCCGGTGTCGTTCGACCGTGCCCGGCTCGCACCCGGCGCGACCAGCCTGGACCTGTCGATCGAGCCCGGCACGACTCCGCGCGGTGTGGCGCAGGCGGTGGCGGACGCCGGTGTGCAGATCCCCCCCCAGGCGCTGTTCTTGTGGTTCCGGCTCTCCGGCCAGGCGCGCAAAATCAGGGCGGGCAGCTACGAAATCACGCCTGGCGCAACGCCGCGCAGCATTCTGCGCATGCTGGTGCGCGGCGAAGAGACACTGCGCCAGGTGACCCTGGTGGATGGCTGGACCTTTGCGCAGGTCCGCGCCGCGCTGGCCAAGGCCGAGCAGCTCAAGCCGGACACGCAGGGACTCACGGACGACGCCATCATGGCGCTGCTGGGGCGCCCGGGTGTCAGCCCGCAAGGCCGGTTCTACCCGGACACCTACAACTACGCCAAGGGCAGCAGCGACCTGGCCGTGCTCCGGCGCGCGATGCGGCTGATGGACACCCGGCTCGCGGCAGCCTGGGCCGGGCGCGCACCCGGCCTGCCGATCACCACCCCCGACCAGGCCCTGATCCTGGCCAGCATCGTGGAGAAGGAAACCGGCCAGGCCGCCGATCGCGCAATGATCGCCGGGGTGTTTTGCAACCGGCTGCGTCTGGGCATGCCGCTGCAGACCGACCCTACCGTCATCTTCGGCCTGGGCGACAAGTTCGACGGTACCCTGCACAAACGCGACCTGCAGACGGACACGCCCTGGAACACCTACACCCGTGTGGGCCTGCCGCCGACCCCGATCGCGATGCCGGGCGACGCCGCACTGATTGCCGCGCTGCACCCCGCCACGACCAAGGCCCTGTATTTCGTGGCGCGCGGTGACGGCTCCAGCGAGTTCAGCACCTCGCTGGACGAGCACAATCGGGCGGTGAACAAATATCAAAAAGGCCACGGCGAATGAGCAGCAGGGGCGGCATTTTCATCAGCTTCGAAGGCATCGACGGCGCCGGCAAGTCGACCCACATCGAGGCGCTGGCCGCAGCCTTTCGCGCCCACGGCAGGGCGGTCACGCAGACCCGTGAGCCGGGCGGCACGCCGCTGGCCGAGAAGCTGCGCACCCTGGTGCTGAACGATCCGATGGACGCGCTGACCGAGGCGCTGCTGATCTTTGCGGCGCGGCGCGACCATCTCACAAGAGTGATCGAATCCGCGCTGGCGCGCGGCGACGTGGTGCTGTGCGACCGCTTTACCGACGCGACCTTTGCCTACCAGGGCGGCGGGCGCGGCTTCGATCTGGAGGTGCTATCGGTTCTGGAGCGGTGGGTCCAGTCCGGGAAAGGGCTTCAGGGTGATTCCATCCTTCAACCGGACATGACGCTGTGGTTCGACCTGGCGCCCGAGGTCGCGGCCGAGCGCCTGTCCGGCGCGCGCGTGCCCGACCGGTTCGAAGCCCAGCCGGTCGAGTTTTTCCGTCGCGTCGCCCAAGCTTATGCGCTGCGCGCGGCGCAGGCGCCCGGACGTTTTGCGCGCATCGACGCGGCCGGTGACCGGCACGCGGTGTGGGAGCAGATCACCCGCGCCGTGGTGCGCCGGGGCTGGCTCGCCAACAGTACGCTCGCCGGGCCCGAAACTGCATGAGCGAGCGGCTCGCGCCCTGGCTGCAGCAGCAGCTCACCACGCTGCTGGCGCAGCGCGGCCACGCCTGGCTGCTGCAGGGGCCATCGGGTCTGGGGCAATACCGTCTGGCGCTGGAACTGAGCCAGGCCTGGCTGTGCGAGACGCCCACGCCGCAGGGCGCCTGCGGTCGGTGCGGCAGCTGCCACGCGATCGGGGTGCGCACCCATGCCGACCTGTGCGTGCTGATGCCCGAGACCGTGATGATGACGCTGGGCTGGCCGCTCGGCGAGAAGGCGCAGACGGAAATCGACGCGAAAAAACGCAAGCCCAGCCGCGAGATCCGGATTGACGCGATGCGCGATGCGGTCGAGTTCTCGCAGCGCACCAGCGCGCGCGGCCGCGGCAAGGCCGTGCTGGTGTACCCGGCCGAGCGCATGAACCACGTCACGGCGAACGCGCTGCTCAAGACGCTGGAAGAACCGCCCGGCGATGTGCGGTTCGTGCTGGCCAGCGAAGCTGCGCACCAGTTGCTGCCCACTATTCACAGCCGCTGCCTGGCGCACACCATGGCGTGGCCGCGCGAGGACGCCGCGCTCGCGTGGCTGGCAGAGCAGGGTGTGGGCGTCGTGCAAGCCGCAGGCCTGTTGCGGGCGGCGGGCGGGCGTCCCGACGACGCGCTGCAACTGCAGCACAGCGGACTCGACCTGATCGCCTGGTCGCGACTGCCCGTCGCCGTGGCGCGGGGCGACGCGGGCGCACTGGCCGGATGGACACCGGCGCAAGGCGTCGACGCGCTGCAAAAGCTGTGTCACGACCTGCTGGCGCAAAGTGTCGGCGCCGCGCCGCGCTACTTCAGCGCGGCGGATCTGCCGGCGACGCCTACTGCGGCATTGGCGCAGTGGTCGAAAGAACTGGCGCGCAGCGCGGGCATGGTGGAACACCCCTTGAATGCGGGGCTGATGCTCGAGGCGCTTGTGAGCCAAGCCCGGAAGGCCCTAAACTCAAAGCCTTGAGTCCACCCATCGCATGAGTACCAATCCGTCATCAGGCCACCGCCCCAGCGTCATCCAGCTCGCCATCAAGGAAAAGGCGGCGCTGTACGCGGCCTATATTCCGCTGTTCAGCGAGGGCGGCATCTTCATCCCGACCGCGCGCGAGTACAAGCTGGGCGATGACGTCTACGTGCTGCTGTCCCTGCCCGACGATCCGCAGCGCTACCCGGTCGCCGGCAAGGTGGCGTGGGTCGCGCCGGCCAAGCCGTCCGGCAACCGCACCCAGGGCGTGGGCGTGCGGTTTCCGCACGACGAGAAGTCGCGCCTGCTCAAACTCAAGATCGAGGAGATGCTGGGCGGGCATCTGGGCTCGGACCGCGCGACACAAACCGTTTGATCTTCGCTATTCATGTCGTAGCTGAAAACCTTTATTGGTTAAGGGCTACAGCCCATTTTCCCTAAAATGTTCACGGATTCGCACTGTCATCTGGCATTTCCCGAGTTGCTGGACCGGCTGGACGAGATACGCCTGGCCATGTCGCAGGCGCAGGTGGAGCGGGCCTTGTGCATCTGCACCACGCTGGAAGAATTCGGGACTGTGCATTCGCTGGCGACGGGTTACGACAACTTCTGGGCCACGGTCGGCGTGCACCCCGACAACGAGGGCGTGCAAGAACCCACGCTGCAGGATCTGTTGCAGCGCGCCGCCCTGCCGCGCGTGGTCGCCATTGGCGAGACCGGGCTCGACTACTACCAGATGGAGGAGCGCAAGGGCGGCCGCGCCGTCGCCGACCTGGACTGGCAGCGCAGGCGCTTTCGCACCCACATCCGCGCGGCTCGCGCGTCGCGCAAGCCGCTGGTAATCCACACCCGCAACGCCTCGCAGGACACGCTGGCGATCCTGCGCGAGGAGGGCGAAGACGGCAGCGATAGCAGCGCCGGCGGTGTCTTCCACTGCTTCACCGAAACGGCGCAGGTGGCCAGGGCGGCACTCGACCTGGGTTTCTACATCTCGTTTTCCGGCATCCTGACCTTCAAGAACGCCCAGGATTTGCGCGACGTGGCCGCCTTCGTGCCACTGGACCGCCTCCTGATCGAGACCGACAGTCCGTACCTGGCGCCGGTGCCATATCGCGGCAAAACCAACAACCCTTCTTACGTCCCCTACGTGGCGAAGCAACTGGCCGAGCTCAAGAAACTGCCGCTGGAGCACATCGCGCAGGTCACCAACGCCAATTTCGAGCGCCTGTTCGGCGTTTAATAGTCATGAGAAAATACTTTAAGATAATTCTTTATCTAATTGTTTTATCTACATTTAATTTTTCAGTAGCAGGATCTTACGAAGATTTCTTCTCGGCCATCCGGGAAAACGATGCCGGTGCCGTCAAGGCGTTGATGGAGCGCGGGTTCGATCCGAACACCCGCGGCCCCAAGGGCCAGGTGGGCCTGATGATGGCGCTTGACGAACCGGCGCTGCAAGCGGTGCAGGTGCTGCTGGATGCGCCCGGCATCGATGTGAACGTGCTGGACGCGCACGGCGAAAGTCCGCTGATGATGGCATCGCTCAAGGGCCAATTCGACATCGCGAAAGAACTGATCGACAAGGGCGCCGACGTCAACAAGACCGGATGGACGCCGCTGCATTACGCCGCCACCGGTGGACACGCCAAGATCGTGAGCCTGTTGCTGGACCACTATGCATATATCGACGCCGCGTCGCCCAACGGAACCACGCCGCTGATGATGGCTGCGTACTATGGCAACGCCGAAACGGTCAAGCTGCTGCTGGACGAAGGCGCGGATCCGCTTTTGAAAAACCAGCAGGGTCTGACCGCAATCGACTTCGCCCAGCGGGCCCATCGTCCCGACGCGGCCAATCTGATTGCCGCGGCGGTACGCGCCAAGGCGCCCAGAGGAAAATGGTGAGCCCATGCAGCCAGTAGCCAGTAGCCAGGCTCCATGCGGGTTTTCGGGTCATGCGGGCAGTTTTTCGGGTGGCGCGCGATGAGTGATTGTACTTTATACGATGTATATTATGTTAATATACAAATTAATTTGGACCGCATGCGCTCCATGCTTCTACGCCATCAAGCCCTTCCCGCTGGGGCCCGCCAGCGAACCACGATCCAGACGTAGATAACGACGTTGATCGCAGCCACCGTGGCGGCCAGCATGAACTGGATCTCGCGGGTTAGCCCAGCCGGATAGATAAGCGCCAGGATGTAATGCTGGACAAAGTCGCCGGGATAACCTGATTGCCCGGCGCTGCGCCGAAGACTGTTTTCAAGGTACGTGAGCGGACAGATGCGGCCGCTGAGTTCGACAAACACCGCCCATGCCACTGCTGGAAGGTGCAGTACTGGCGTCCAGCGCCAGCGCGCCGCGAAGGCGCCACCGAAAACGGCAAACAGGATGAACGCCAGGTGCAGCAGCAGCAAGGCATCTGCGGCAACGCGAAAATACATGGCCTTTTCCGGTGCGGCGCAGGATGCCGGGCCGGGCCTTGGAGTCTACGCGCCGCCGGTGAAAAGTCATCTGCACAGCGATAATCCCGGAACGGACAATCGCTTCGCCCGCCTCAGCTTCTTTCGGCAAGACCCTCTCATCTTTCTCTATTACGCAGACCTCCGCATGAAAATTTATCTTCTGTCCGCCCTCGCGCTTGCGGCATCCCTGTCACTGGCCGGTTGCAACAAGACCCCCGCCCCAGACACTGCTGCGCCGGCAGCTGCCGCCAGCGCAAAGGCGACCACCGAGCCGGTGTCGATTGCGGCCATCACGGCGCAAGCCACGGGCTTCACGGTCGGTGAACCCATGAGCGCGCACACGGTCTATGTGTTCTTCGACGCCGAATGCCCGCATTGCGCGGACCTGTGGGAGGCCGCCAAGCCATTGAAGTCCGAGGCCAAATTCGTCTGGATTCCGGTGGGCGTGCTGAACAAGGCCAGCACGGAACAGGGCGCCGCCCTGCTCGCTTCGAAGGATCCGGCCAGCGCGATGGATGCGCATGAGGCCTCAATGCGCGCGCATCAGGGCGGCATCGTGGTCAGTGGCGACCTGGACGCGCAACGAGCCGAGGTCAAGAAAAACACCGACCTGATGGTGCGCTTTGGCTTCGATGCCATTCCGACCATCATCGCCATCAATGCCAAGACCGGCAAACTGGTCACGCAGGAAGGCGCCTCCGGAACGGCCGCGCTTGCGACACTGGTCGGGTTGCGGGTTCCGGACCCGGCGTCATGACCAGGGTATGCCGAATCTGCCGCGGGTTCAGCCGCAGCGGCCGGTACTGAACCGCTGCCCACTGGGTGCTCATGTCGCGATAGCGCCCTGAAAATACCAGTCCGCTCTGGCCCGTCTGGTAGATGAACTCCGAGTTTTCCAGGTTCGACAAGTCGTAGATGGCGCGCAGCGAAGCCGCGTGCCGGCTCGCGAACGGCATGTTCGCCTCGTTGGCCCAGTACTGGCCCACGTTAATGGTGTAGGCGTCGCCGCCGGTCGGCACCTCGACATCGAAGAAGCGCGCGAGCAGCGCCACGCTGCCGAACGGTCGATGCGTGCTGATGGCGGGGTGCGCCCTGCCCCATTGCCATTTCGCGACGTCGCTGCCGTACAGGGTCTGAAGCCGATCGAGCGCGCGGGTCAGCGCGGCGCCCGATTGGGCCTGGCAGGTCAGCGGCGCGCACCACCATGTGTCGTCGTGCAGCAGCACGTCTTCCACCGTGGCGCGGAAGTTGCGCTTGCCGTACATCGCGGCAAAGCGCGCCGGCCCGAGCCGGGGGGCGATCAGCCCGCGCGTGAGTTCATCGGCCCAGACCGCAAAAATGAGCGCCGCCGGGCTGTCCGCGCGCATCGTGCCGTCGAAGCCTTGCAACTGCTGCTCGGCCGCCGCAGCCAGGGGATGGACCGATACCGCCCGTTGCAGGTACGGCAACAGTTTGCGCGTCGCCAGCGACAGCTGGTCGCCCTGGATTTTTTGCATGCTGGCGATGTCATGCCGGGGGGTGGCGGCCAGCAACTGCTCGATGCGGTCGAACCGGTACGGCACGACCCAGTCCTGGCCCATGAAGTAGGGGTAGCCCGGTGGCGTGATGCGCTGGTTGGCCGACGCGTACCAGCCCCTGGCGTCGATCTGCGCGGCGCTGGCCTGCGGTGTCTCACTGGCGGGTATCCATCCCACCCAGTCGTATCGGGCGAGCCAGCCGGGCGACGGCGCCACGCCCATGATGTCGTTGTCCGGGCGGCGCAGCGGCACCCTGCCGACGGCCTTGTATGCGACCTTGCCGTCGACATCGGCCATCACCACGTTCTGCATGGGCGAGTGGTAGTCGGCGTTGGCGCGCAGCAGGTCGTCGACCGACTCGGCCTCGTTGGTCTTCAGGCCCGCGACCACCGTGTGGTTGTCGGCGTCCAGCGCGCTCCAGCGCAGGGCCACCGCGTATTTGTTCCGGTTCAGCAAACCGGCATAGGCCTGCTGCGCGTCGCTGAGCACCGGACCGTGCCGGGTCTCGCGCACCACCAGGGTCACGTCGGGCTGGTTCTTGACCTTGATGATTTCCCGTCGGGTCTTGAAGTTGGCCCAGACCATGTGCCCGTCCACGTCCGGCATGCGGTACTGCGCGGGATTGGCCGGGTTGATCTGCTCCAGGTACAAGTCCTGCACGTCCGGGCCGGTGTTGGTGAAGCCCCAGGCGACCCTGTCGGTGCGGCCCAGCACGACAAAGGGCAAACCCGGCAGCGTGGCACCGATCACGTTCACCCCGGGCGCCTGCAGCGCGGCAAAGTACCAGATCGCCGGCGCGCTCAAGCCCAGATGCGGGTCGTTCGCGAGCAGCGGCTTGCCGCTCGCGGTATGCGAGCCCGCCACCACCCAGTTGTTGCTGCCCTTGCCTTCGACAGTTCCGGCATTTTGCGAAAAATCGCGAGCCCAGTGCTGCAGGTTCGCCGAAAAATTTGAATCAAAAATGCCGAGAGCCGATACGGGGTATATGGTTTTAGCTACTGATTTTGTAGTATTCAATGGTGCCTGACGGTACACACCCAGGTCGGCGTACAGCTTTGCCAGGTCCGTCCTGGAGGCCGGGGCCTCACCGGGATAGGGTGGAAACAGTTGCCACAGTCGCTGCGTGCTGAGCACCTGCGCAGCCGACAGGCGGGCAAACTCGGTGCCCCAGTTGCCGCCCAGATCGAGCGCCATCATGATCGCCCAGCCCACGCTGTCCTCGGGCGTCCAGGCCGGCCCCGATGGACCACCCGGATGGATCCGCAGAATCTGGAACTCGGGGCTGAGCGCCTGCGAGCTGCTCGCGTAAAAGGCGTTGATGCCGTCGCTATAGGCCTGCAGCGCCTCCTTCGCATCGGCCGGCAGGCCTGCCCACTGGGCCCGGGCCGCGCGCATGATGCCCAGCGTGCGCAGCAGTTTGTCCGTTTCCAGCGTGGCCGGTCCGAGCACCTCGGACAACTCGCCGTGCATCACGCGGCGATTGAACTCCAGCTGCCAGCCGCGCTCCTGCGCATGCACATAGCCGAGCGCAAACCAGGCGTCGCGCGCCGATGCGGCCTTGATGTGCGTCACGTCGGCGCCGTCGCGCTGCACCGTGACGACGGCGTTCAAGCCGGGCACCGGCAACTGGCCGTCCAGTTTCGGAAAGGTTCGCGCCATGTAAACGGCGACGGCCAGGCATCCCAACAGCAACAGCCCCAGAAGCGCCCAGCACGAGCGCTTGATCCATCTCATTTTCGGGCCCCGCGGTTTCCGTCACGCACGGCCGCCGCGCTGCGCCAGCGCGGCCGTCAAGGCCGACAGCTGAAAGGCAACGGTGGGCACCGTGAAGTCATTGAACGGTGCGCCCAACGCCATTTCCCCGGCACCGAGCAAGACGCACTCCTGGCGGCGCAACGCCAGTTCGGTTGGCGCCTCCGTGCCGTTCGAGGTAAAGCGCACCCAGGTGCCATAGCTGCTCACATCCTTGAGCACAAAGGCGCCCTGGCGCCATTCGATCCTGGCGTGCATGCGCGATACGCGCGGATCGTTCACGACGAATTCGGCCTCGGCCACGCGGCCGATATGGACCGGCAACGCGGAGGTGGCAAACGACGCATTCACGTCCAGCCAGGACAGGCTGATCTGCCCCGGCAACTTGTCGCCATGCGCCGCAGCCGGCTCAAGGACACCCGATATGGTCAGGAACTCCGACGCCACGTCGGTTTGCCATTCAACGCGGTAGACCACGCTGGCCTCGGTCTTGCCCTTGAGGTTGACGGCTCCGAGACTGCGAAACCGGACGTCCTTCGACGACAGGCCCAATATCGCGGTGTCAGTGGCCCAGATCTGGTCGGGGCCAGAGATGTCACTGAGCCGCGATGCGACGTTCACGGCGTCGCCATAGCAGTCGCCGTTGACCTCGACAATCTCTCCGCATGCCACCCCCACCTGCAAGTGCATGCGCAGGTTCTCGGGCCAGCTCTGGATGCGCTTGTGATGGACACGCTGCATTTCCACCACGGCGGCAATGCCCTGGTTGCTCACGGGAAACACCGCCAGCACGCCGTCGCCGAGCATTTTCACGACGCGGCCCGAATGGGCCTGGCACACCTCTGCGATCCAGGTCGTCAGGCGCGTGATCGCCTGCGTGGCCCTGGCGTTGCCGAGCGATTCGAAAACGCCGGTGCTTCCGGTCAAATCGGCAAAAACGACAGTGGTGGAGGCAGCCATGCAATGAACGCAGCGATTCGACGGGTGGGTACGGAGTTTATGGCATCAAGGCTGAATCAGGAAACCCGGCACTCGCAGAAGAAGTCTTCGTGCGCCATCATGTCGATCGCGTGCATGCACCGGAAAAATCGGGGTCTTCGGCATGTCCCATTGGCTGTTGGTATGGCGCGAAAGACGAGTGGTCGTGAGGTTCCAAGGATCCATGGACTCCGATTATGAAATAAGTGCTTACAGCATATACGCAGTAGGCCAAAAGAATGCACTTTCAGGGAACACTTTCGGTGTGTTTTTCAAACCGTTGAATTGATTGTTGTTTTTTATAATCACTTTCGCGTTATTCCGGTTGCATTGGCCGCGCGGTGCCGTTACCGTAGCAAGATCAGAAAAATGCTTTTCGTTGGGAACAAGAATGCGTCAATTAACGTTGGGCCTTTTCAGCGTGCGCGGCCTGCTGGGCAGGTCGGCCAGGGCATCCAAAGCGGTCGTGGCCGGTCGCATCGAAAGCATCCGTCACGCCATGCTGAACACCCTGGGAGAAACCGGTGACAGCGAATTCCCGCAGACCATGAACAAGGTGCGCTATGCCGGTGATGTTCAGGGCCTGTGGTATCTGCGTGGCGAACTCATGGAAGCGCTGGCGAACCTGCACGGGGAAGTTTCGGCCCGGCGCGAAGTGGAACATCTCACCAGCATGTTCGACGGCCTTTTGCCCCGGGGTCTGGCCTCGCGCGTCAACGCGTTTCGCTCTTCGGCGCACGCCCACCACTGAATCGGCTTGAACCGGCCCGGGCACGCCGGCGGCCGCTCAAGCCGCAGTTCATCAGTGCCGGTGCCCCCATAACAGAAAGGCATCGCGCCCTTCGACGGCGAGGTCCACCTGGGCACCCACCGGCAGCAACACCTTGGTTGGCACGTGGCCGAACGGCAGGTTGGTGAGCACGGGGGCCTTGACCTGGCCGCGCAGCCAGTTCACGACGGTCGCAAGCTTGAACCCCTTGTCGTGCGAGCCCAGTTTGTACTGCGTGAACTGGCCCAGCACAATCGCCTTTTGGGCACCCAGAATTCCTGCATGCAGCAGTTGCGTGAGCATGCGCTCGATGCGGTACGGGTGTTCCGCCACATCCTCGAGAAACAGAATCCCGCCTTTGATCTGCGGCAGAAAAGGGGTGCCGACCAGCGAACAGAGGACCGCCAGATTGCCGCCCCACAGCGTCGAATGCTTCATGGTAAAGCTGACTCCAGGCCGCGCTCCGGATGCGATCGAGGCAGCCGGATTCTGGGGCGCTTCGCGCGATTGGCGCCAGCCGGTCCCCTCGCCCTGGCCGGTGATCATGTCGTCGAAACACGCTTCCATGATCTCGTCGGGGCCGTGGCGTTCGCGCGCACCAGCGCCGTGACCGTCCGCGGCATCAGCCTGATCGCTGACACCAAAGCCTTCGCAAAGCGCCGGGCCGGCCCAGGTCACCTGGCCGGTTCTGGCCAGTACGGCCAGTTGCAGCGCGGTGAAGTCGCTCATGCCGACAAACTGCGTTCCCTGGTCGATGGCCTTGCCAAGCACCTTGTAGTGGATGTGCGCGAGCAGCCGCGTCAGGCCATAGCCGCCGCGCGTGATCAGCGCGACATCCGCGCCGCTCGCCGCAGCCCGGTGGATCGCCGCCAGGCGCGTGTCGTCGTCACCGGCAAAGCGCAGGTGGCTGGCCAGTGCCGCCGCATCGACCTCCACTTCGTGGCCGAGCGTCTTGAGCCGCGCGATGCCGCGCCGGAACGCCGCCCTGTCGCGCACGGCACCCGAAGGGGAATAGATGTAGATGTGCTTTGTCATGCAGGCGCCATTATCGGGGCGCGAAAAAATCAAGCGCCGCCGCGGCAATCGGCTCACCGTGCTCCTGCACAAAGTGTCCGGCCTGCGCCAGCAGCATGGGTTCGCCGCAGCCGCGAATCAGCTTTTGCAGGCCGCGCATCACCGGCAGGCCGAGTACCGGATCCTGCACACCCACGGCCATGAACGTCTTGCCACCCCAGCGCTGCTGCCAGAACGCGCGCGCCTCGCGCGAAATGGCGGCGCCGTCGGAGTCCACAAATTCCGGCACCATCGCCGGAAACACGCGCAGCGCGGCGCGGTGGCCGCGGTCCGGGAACGGCGCGTTGTAGGCCGCGCATTCCTGGGCGCCCAGTTGCGGATTGCCGCGCGCCATCAGTCTGGCCACGTCGAACTCCGGATTTTTCGCGCACATCTCGCGCCAGGCCACGAAGCCGGGGCTGAGCGGCATATCGCCCGTGCCCAGCGCGGTGTTCATCACGAGCAGGCCGCTGTAGCGCTCCGGCGCCTGCATCGGCAGCGTCAGGCCGAGCAAACCACCCCAGTCCTGCACGACCAGCACGACATTGCGCAAATCAAGCCGCTCGACCAGTTCAAGCAGCACCTGGCGATGCCAGCCGAACGTGTGTGCGCCCTCCTTCTTGGGCTTGTCACTCTTGCCAAAGCCGATCAGGTCCGGCGCCACGACCCGGTGCCCGGCCGCGGTGAACGCGGGGATCATCTTGCGGTACAGATAGCTCCAGCTCGGGTTGCCGTGCAGACAAAGCCAGGTCAGCGGTGCGGCGCGGGAACCTTCGTCCAGGTAATGCAGGCGCAGCCCGGCGAGCGCAGGCAGATCGCTCAGGTAGTGTGGCGCCCACGGATAGCCGGGCAGGTCTGCAAAGCGCGCCTCGGGTGTGCGCAGCGCGTCCTCGCGCAGCGGGGGGTTGTCAATCGCATCATCGCGCATGGCTTGCCTCTTTTGCTGAAAAAAATCCTGCAGCAGCGCCCCGCATTCACTGGCGAGCACGCCGCCCTGCACGTTGGTCTGGTGATTGAGTTTCGGCTGCCCGAACAGGTCGATGACCGAGCCGGCGGCGCCGGTCTTCGGGTCGGCCGCGCCGAACACTACACGCTTGAGCCGCGCATGCAGCATCGCGCCGGCGCACATGGCGCAGGGCTCGAGCGTGACGAACAGCTCACAACCATCGAGTCGGTAATTGCCCAGCACGCGGGCCGCCGCGCGCAGCGCGTTGATCTCGGCATGCGCGGTCGGGTCCTGCGCGGCGACCGGGCTGTTGCGCCCCGTGGCAATGACCTGTCCGTCCCGGACCAGCACCGCGCCCACCGGCACCTCGCCCGCGGCGAGCGCCTCGCGGGCCTGCACCAGGGCCAACTGCATGAACGCCGGATCGGGCATGTGATGCTACAAATAATATAGCTTAACTAGTATACTGAACAAGGGCAAATCGGTGATTTCATTGTGAACTTCCATCCGACGCAGGCCGCGCCTTCTGCATTGCACCTTGCAGCGCGTTCTTGTACTGCTGCTCGAACTGCCGGCCTTGCTGCCCGACCGTGCCGGGCGGCGCCGTATTCTGGCCGGCCGAATCCTGCGCTGCCGGGGGCTGCAGTGCCGGCAAGGCCTGCTGCGTGGCGTTCAGCTGCTTTTTCACCAGCAGCGCCACGATGAGCAGCGCAATCAGCAGCCCGGCCAGGCCGAAAATGCCCTTCACAACCCGTCTCCCGGCTGGTCGGTCATCCCGAGCCGGTCCATCCATTCGCCCAGCGCGCGGTCGCTCTCGCCGCCGGCCGCGTAGATTTCGCGCATCCGTGCATACGCCTCGGGCCGGTGCTGGTTCAGTTTGAGCTTGCATTGCAGCCCGGTCACCTGCAGCTCGAACGCCACGATGCCTGCCAGCATCTTGAGCTGGAACTCACGTGTCATACCACGCCACTGCTCGGCAAATGGCGGTTCGTGATCACCGATCAAGGTCTTGAGCAGCGCGTCCTTGCCCTCCGGGTCCTCGATCAGCGCAGCCTGCACCGTGCAATGCACCGCCAGATAGTTCCAGGTCGGCACTCGCGCCAGATCGGGGTAAACCTTGGGCGACATGTAGGCGTGCGGCCCAAGGAACGTCACGACCGCCTGCGGGCGAGACTGCAGATAGCGCCAGTGAGCGTTGGGCTTGGCGACGTGGCCCAGCAGCACGAGTTGCTCGCCGCGTTCCTGCAGGTGCAGCGGCAGATGCGTGATATAGGGCAGGCCGTTGTCGTCGTTGCTGATCAGGCTGGCGAAGGGATGGCTGCGCATGAGCATGCGCGCGTGCGCGCCGTCTTTCGCGTCGAATTGGGGGGGCAGGTACATGGTCCGGCTACTTTAGCGCATGCGACCCGGACTTTGTCCGCGCCGTCTGGCTGCTGCCGGCGGAACGCTGGTGCACGGAGCCGGCACGGCTGGTCAGGCTGTGCGCCGTGTTGATCAGGGACAGATGCGAGAACGCCTGCGGAAAATTGCCGAGCTGGCGCTTCGCGACGGGGTCATATTCTTCGGCCAGCAATCCCACGTCGTTGCGAAACGACAGCAAGCGCGCGAACAGCGTACGCGCCTCGTCCAGCCGTCCTTGCAGAATGTAGTTGTCAACGAGCCAGAAGCTGCACGCCAGAAAGGCGCCCTCGCCCGGCGGCAGGCCGTCCGCCCCCTGGGCCGTGTCGTAGCGCAGCACGAGTCCGTCGCGCACGAGGTGGTGCTCGATCGCCGCCAGCGTCCCGCGAACGCGCGCATCGGCCGCCGGCAGAAAACCCACCAGAGGAATCAGCAGCAGGCTGGCATCCAGTGGCGTGGCACCGTACGACTGGACAAACGAGCCCTGCCCCGCATCGAAACCACGCTCGCAAACCTGCCGGTGAATCGCATCGCGGACCTTGCGCCAGCGCTGCACCGGTGCCGCCAGCTTGAATTCCAGGGCCGAACGCACGCCGCGATCGAAGGCCACCCAGGCCATGACCTTGGAATGCGTGAAATGCCGGCGCCCGCCCCGCACCTCCCAGATGCCGTCGTCCGGCTGATTCCAGATGGTTTCCAGGTGCGCGAGCAGCGCACACTCCAGCGCCCAGCTGGCCGCGCTCGGCCCCAGGCCGGCGCGCCGGGCGACGTACAGCGCGTCGATCACCTCACCGTACACATCGAGCTGGACCTGGCCCGCGGCGGCATTGCCGATCCGCACCGGCGCGGAATTTTCGTAGCCCGGCAGCCCCGGGAGTTCGTACTCGTCCAGCCGGCGTTCGCCCCCGACCCCGTACATGATCTGAACCTTGGCCGGATCGCCCGCCACCGCTCGCACGAGCCATTCCCGCCACGCGCCAGCCTCTTCGACGAACCCCGCGCCCAGAAGGGCATACAAGGTGAGCGTCGCGTCCCGCAGCCAGCAATAGCGGTAGTCCCAGTTGCGCGGCCCGCCGAGCTTTTCCGGCAGCGAGGTGGTTCCGGCCGCCACGATGCCGCCCGTCTGCCAGTGCGCGAGCGCCTTCAGCGTCAGCAAGGAACGACGCACCCCATGCGACCATTCCCCCATCGGCTTGAAAGGCGCAACCCAGGCGGACCAGCGGGCGTCGACATGATCGAGCGCCCCGGCGGCGTCCAATGGCGGGGGAGCCGGCAGATACGACGGCGAATGAGTGAGCGTGAAGCCGGCTTCATCGCCCGGACCCAGCACGAACGCGCCCACCGTTCTGGCCCCGTGCCCGCGCAGCCCGACGCTGGTGTGCAGTTGCAGCCGGTCGGGGCCCGCCGCGAGTTGCAGTGCGCCATCCTGCTGGCGCGCCACCCAGGGCACGACATCCCCGTAATCGAACCGCACGACGAGTTCGGTCTGCATGGCGACGCTGCCGCGCAGTCCGCGAACCAGCCGCACCAGATCCGAACAACCGTCGCGGCGCGACATGAAATCGATGACGCAGACAGCGCCGCCGGAAGTTTCGAAGACGGTTTCGAGAATCAACGTGTCGCCGCGATAACGGCGGGTCACTCGCGTGGCCGGAACGGCCGGCGAAATCAGCCAGCGCCCGTGATCCGGGTCGCCCAGCAGCGCCGCGAAACAGCTTGGGCTGTCGAATCTCGGCATGGCCAGCCAGTCGATGGACCCGTCGCGCCCCACCAGCGCCAGTGTTTCGCAGTTGCCAATGACGGCGTAATCCTCGATAGGGGTCGACATGGTGCTCCAGATGTTTGGGTTGTACCGGGCACGGCGAGTCAACGCAGCCGGTATCGGCCATTGTGACCTGAGCCGGAATACGCCGGCAAGCCACCATTCTCAAAAATATAAGAAGGTAATCTTTGTAGTTTTACTTCACATATGCTACGATGCGGGCATGAAGAAGCAACAGGACGATCCTCAGGCTGCGCACGCGTTGGCCCTGGCAGGGGAGCTTCGTGTCCTGCTTGGCAAACTGCGCCGACGGATGCGTGAACAGACGCATCCCGGAGATTTCACCTGGTCGCAGAAGTCGGTGCTCCTGCGTCTGGAGCGCGACGGCCCCGCCACTGTGACCGCCCTCGCACGGGCTGAAGGCGTGCGCCCGCAATCCATGGGCGCGACCGTGTCCATCCTGGAGGCGGCCGGGCTCGTGGGAGGCAAGCCGGACCCGACCGACGGGCGGCAAACCATTTTGTCTGTGACGGCGTCCTGCCTGGAGATGCTTCGGGCAGGACGGGCGGCGCGGGAGGATTGGCTGTTCCACGCCATTCAGGGAAATTTCGCGCCGCAAGAGTACGAGGCGCTCGCGAGAGCCGTCGAACTGCTCAAGCGCCTGATCGACTCGCAAGCAGGGTGATGAGAGGCACTTTCCGCTCGCTGCGCGGCTTCAACTACCGGGTGTGGGCCGGCGGAGCCATCGTGTCCAATGTGGGCACCTGGATGCAGCGCACCGCCCAGGACTGGCTCGTGCTGACGGGGCTGACCCACAACAACGCAACTGCTGTCGGCATTGTGATGTCGCTCCAGTTCGGTCCGCAGATCCTGCTGTTGCCATGGACCGGTCTGGCAGCCGATCATTTCGACCGGCGCAAGCTCCTGCTCGCCACCCAGGCGGCCATGGGCGCGCTGGCGCTGACGCTGGGCCTGCTCACCATCACCGGGCTCGTGCACTTGTGGCACGTGTACGTTTTTGCGTTTCTGCTGGGCTGTGTCTCGGCGTTCGATACACCGGCGCGCCAAACCTTTGTCGCCGACCTGGTCGGCGAGACCGACCTGTCCAACGCCGTGGCGCTGAATTCCACGTCGTTCAATGCCGCGCGCATGATCGGCCCCGCCATTGCCGGCGTGCTCATCGCCGCCGTGGGCTCCGGCTGGGTGTTCCTGATCAACGCGGCGTCGTTCGGCGCCGTCCTGTGCTCGCTGGGCCTCCTGCGCGTCGACGAACTGCACCGCACCGGCACGGCTTCGCGGGTCCGCGGCAGCCTGGCCGACGGTTTCCGCTATATCTGGAGCCGCCCCGACCTGAAGACCATCGTGTTCATGATCTTCCTGGTCGGCACGTTCGGGCTTAACTTCCCGATATTCATCTCCACCATGGCCGTCACCGTGTTCCACGCCGGTGCGGGTCAGTACGGCGCCCTGGCGTCGACGATGGCGATCGGGTCGGTGGCCGGTGCGCTGCTGGCCGCGCAGCGGGACAGGCCTCGTCTGGCGTTTTTGCTCGGCGGGGCCGGCGTCTTTGGACTCGGTTGCGCGTTGGCCGCTGTCATGCCCAACTATGTGCTGTTCGGCCTCGCGCTCGTCATCGTCGGGGTGTCGGCCCAGACCCTGAACACCTCGGCCAACAGCCTGATTCAGCTCTCGACCGAGCCTGCCATGCGCGGGCGGGTATTGGCGATCTACTTCGCCGTGTTCCTGGGCGGCACGCCGCTGGGCGCGCCCATGGTCGGCTGGGTCGCCGACCGCTTCGGCCCGCGCTGGGCCCTGGGGGTCGGCGCCGCCTCGGGTTTTGCCGCCGCGATGGTCGGCATCCATTACCTCGTGAAGTATCGCGGCCTGCGCGTGCGCATCCAGGCTGGGCGCCTTCGCTTCAGCTCCGACAAGCGCAACCCGGCGGCCGATTCACGTCAATCCAACCAACGCACCACCGCGCAGGAAGCCTCGTGAATCCGACAATCGTTGGTACCGTCGCTATTCCCACTCGATCATCAACGGATCACGCAAGTCCGCATGGTTAAAGGGTTTGGCTGTGATCGACATGGGCCCTTACCGTCGCTTTTACCGTCAGAAACGTTCACTCTTTTGGCCCAGGATATGGAGCGACTTTCCGGACAGCGACGCTGGCGACACCATTATCAATCGACGCCAATCATACCGAACAGGTGTCTGCACTTCAGCCCTCTCATACCGAGTACAACTCGACGTGCCCTATGTTCTGGACAATCACATCGGACGTTCGATCAGGCTCACGTGAAGAGGGTGCCCCCTTCATTCGGACGATAGACGTTTGATGACTATTCGATACTGCTCCTCGCTCATTGGTGGATCGTTGCGCCGAGATAGCCATTCATCGGGCAGGCCAGCGATCGCGCGGAACCGCGGATAGAAATCGCGCCGCCGATCGGGGTCGAGCGTCGCAAGCGCTTCCTTGGCTTGTCGAGAGAGGCCTCGCGGCGACCAAATCTGGCCACGTTCATCGATGACGATCACCAGCGATCGATGGGTAAAGCCGCTGGTGTCCCCAGCGCGTCCGCTCGCCTTCCCTCGATGGTATTTCTGGAGCGTAAGTGCGACGACAAGACTACGCTCGGAAACCTTGAGCAGGGCAAGCAATGTGCCTCGACTGACGAGCAAACGGTATCCAGTCTCGCTCCACGCGTACTCACCCCGCCCGCCCTCAGCACCCCAGGCTTCGGCACGATAGGAGGTTCTACCGTCGACTGCCCAGTGGCGGACTACCTCATCATCCGCGACCGTCCCCAACAGATCTCGTGTCCAATCCACTGGGAAAGGCCTATCGAGTGCTGTGGCAGCACCATAAGGATCATACCGATCGAGTTGGCGCTCGGTGTTCGGTGTCTTTGCGACCCACGGCTGAACCGTGTGACCGTCGTTGCCGAAATGACGAGCAATCTCATCTTCATCGTCAGGCAACCATCGAAAGAAGGCTTCCGCTGACAGCACGGCCATGACCGCCGCTCGCGCATCGCCGGCATTCGCCAGTACGCTTTGAAGCGTGACCTTTGTGTCTCGCCCGATCGACCAACGCCCCGCGAGCGGAAGCCAATCCGCCGCTACCTTGCCGTCCAGCAAGCCAAGCAACGGTGCCAGCAGATTGCTGTCTTCGCGGATGGTGCCTTTCTCACCGCTCTCCGGCATGGGCATGTCCGCCTCCTTGGTAAGGTCGAGCGGAAACGGATCGGTGAGATCGGCAAGCCAAAGACCGTCGCTTCTTGACAGCGTGTATTCCCTCAGGAACGCGGCCCAAGCATCACCGCCCCAGTCCTCGCCGACAACCACCCGTGTCGCCAGCAACTCACCAGCGACAAGCATGAGTGCATGCCATCCGAGATATCCCCCATAGCGATCTCGGTCCGGAACATATCCCGACGACCAAGATGCGTCATCGCTTCTGCCACGTGGGCAATCGTGCATTCCTCGGACGGTTGTGTCCCAACGCCGCACCCACGCGCTGATGCGGTCTTCCACCTCCCAACCTGGACAAGCGAAGACGTGGCACAAGCGCTCGACCTGATATTTGTTGAAATCGTAGTCGAGGTGGAAGCCATCCTCTGATTGCGGCGAAGCGTCTGGCCTGGGTGCATACCGGAACTCGCGATAGTCGGCCCGAGGAGCAGATGGGAAGGGCGACCGGTTTGCGAGGCCAAGCTTGGCGATCAGAGCTTCGCGCTCTTCGGGTGCGAGTGCGGGCGCAAGCTCGCGAAGTACGTCTATCGCGAACGCACGCATGACAACGTGCGGGAACTCAGCGGAAAAGGCGATTCGCTCGAAGAACGCGCGATGGGAGGCAAATGTGGGAGCAGCGTCTTTCGCTACGCGAGCGAGTGCGATCAACAGCCAGAGCTGCGCATGCATTACGTAGAAAGGCAGCTTCGCATCGCCGAAAGGCAAGCTCGAAGCAGACCCAAAGCGGTCGATCAGTCGTTCAATGACATCGGACCGTCCGGCCACCACCAATCGCCGCACCGCATGGGCTGCGCGCCAGCGCATTGCTGCGATGGGATGGCCGAGCCTCGCCCACACGAGCCCCGCCACGAATGTCGCCTCGTCGGACGGAACCGTAAAACGCGCGTCCCACGGCCCGTCCCCAACTTCGGACGGCAGCTTTTCATCTGTGTTCGCCAGAAACCGTTCGAGGCCTTCCGCAATGGCGCTGGCACTGACGTCAGATGCCAGTCTCGCGGCGAGTGCGAGCCAGGCATTACCACCAAGACTGTCCGCGGTGCTCCGGAGCGCTGCAACTACGTGCTCGACAAGGGTTGCACGGTCAGCATGAAAATGCTGCTCCAGCCCCCGCCAGTTGCCCCACGCATCGGTGCTTGAACTGGCAAGTTCGGCGGCGTGCTTAGTGGCAAGGCGCAGTCCCAAGTCAGGCAGAGCATCACACATAGCCGCCGACGACCTACCCCACTCCTCCAAGTAGTCGTCCAGCGCGTGGATTTTGTCGGCAAGCGTGGCAGCCGTTGTTTCAACGACCGCGCGGACGAACCCGAGGCGCTCGGCGGGAGAGTTTGCTCGCTTGGCCAAATCGATCAGTGTTCGAACCGGCCAGCGCCGCCCTGACTGGTCAATCTCCTCGTTGAGGATCTGACGGTCAATGTCGTCTGAGTCCGTGAGGTCCACTGGGAAGACGGGCGGTGGCTCCGACGCGGTCGACGGGGGCATGACCGTTCGCGATTCGGATTGGGGTCCAAGGCGAGTAAGCAGGCCCTCGATTCGTGTTCGAGCATGAGAAGCGGCGGGAAGACTGCGCTCAGCGAGGTCATGTAGCCGTTCGATCGTCTCCCGTGCGGGAGACAGTTGATCCTCGCGATCGATCTCGACCAGAAGGAGATCGAAGAACCATTCCCATCGATCTTGAGGGAGACGGCAAATGACCTCTGACGCGAAGCCCGAGATGTGCCACGTCCACGTTTCGACCGGACCAGCCAAACCAAATAGAGCGACGGCGGCTTCAACAGAAAGCTTCGAATCACGAACGAGGACAGTTAACGCTGGGCCGAGTGACAGTCCGAGCCGAGCAGCGTCACGATCGTCCAGCCGTGCCAGCGTAGCCAACGTCGCCCGACCAGAAATCGGCACCATCGTTTTCGCGTATTCAGTCCAGGGGAATTTGCCATCCTCGTTCTGATTCAGTTCAAGGATACGCGCCAGGGTGTGCGCCGCCGCTGGCGGAAGTTCAGGACCCGAATAGTGGCCGGTCAGCTCCAACAAGTGGTTGGTACGATCGAAGTCATCCGATCCAATTGCCTCGGCAAGATCGAGCGCACGGCGAAAATAGGCCGCAGCCTCTTCAGTGCTGACCCGCCAGGCTGCGCGAGCGAGATCCCCGTAGGATGAGATTCTGGATCCGACATCGGTATCGAGTTGGATCTTGCGCTCGATATGGCCGGCAAGGAGGAGCGCAGCATCATGGCACTGGGGGATGCGCGACAGGCGAGCAACCGCATTGGTCAGCTCCGGCGTGAATAGGCCTGGCGCACTCGCTGCCCACTCCACCATGCGCTTCGCAAGCGAGGCATTGAGCGCACCTAACGCATCGGCAAGATCAAAAATCACTCGGAAACCGTTCCGCGCGAGATACGCCTTCCCGTCCCGATACGGATAGTTGGATGACTGCTCAATATCACGGACAAGTCGGTCAAAGGCCGCGGCCACCATCTCGTCCCGCTCCTTTCCATTGGGCGGACGAATGATGTCGGCAACATCCTGCGCATAGCTCAGCATCGGCAAGATCCGGCTGCCAAGCGCACGCGAATAGTCCGATCGTTTTTTCTCGTCGAGTCCATCGCGCCGCTTCCGTCGGTGCCGAGCTCCATCGAACTTCGGGCCGGCCAGCTTCTGGTTAAGTACCCGGCTGAAGGTCGCTGCGCCCCGCGATCGAGCACCTGTAGGCACCAATCCGATGAATTCAGCCGGTGCTATGTCGATCAAGGCGGCGTGCTTCTGGTTCAAGGCGGCTCGAACACCGGCGGCCAGTACGGTCACGTGGATCGCACGGTCGCTCGGATACTGACTGGAATAGTCATAGACGCTAGGCGGTGTAAGTGCAGTTCCAGCGAGGATGCTTGCAGCCTCGCTTTCCATGCCGAGCTCTATCGCCAGCGCCGATGCCAGCACGCTGGCCATCGCCAAGACTTCGCTTTTTCCATTCGCAGAAGCGGCGGCAGCAAGTGCCGCGACAAGTCTCCTGGCGCGGGATGAGTCACTGCCGACGAATGGAAGCGCGGCGGCGTAGAGTGCCCGAGAAGGCAGTCGGCAACGCAACAGCCTCGTTGCGATGCGCGTCTTGGGCGGATGCGCCGAATGCTGGTGTCGATCCAGAAGATCGAACAAGTCCCGAAACTTGGCGAAGGCCACACCGTCGTCTCGACGGGCGAAGAACTCCGCAACGCGCACGTCGTTGCCCGCCAGCATCTCGACATAGGCGAAGCCAATATCATCCCACTGCCTTGAGGTGCTCGATTCGCTAAAGCGCGCACTGCGTTTGGTATGCGCGGCCCAATTGTGCCAATCGATTGATCGTCGAGCGTGGCGACGGGCCTCGTCTCGATCACCTGCGAAGGCGTTCGCAAGTGCAAGCGCGGCGTGTTTCCCCCCAGGCCAGCCAACATTGGTCGCGGAAAGCCGCCGCAAGGCTTCGGGGTCACCCGCCACTGCGGTGAGATCAGGATGCTCGTAGAGGAAGCGGTCGGATCGCTCATGTCCCGCGGCAACAAGCGACGCCTCCAACAGCAGGCGCAGAAGATCGTCGCGCCGGTTCAGCTCGCCCGTCAGTGCTATCGCGGCGGTGATCCGCGATAGACGGATGTCGCGTGCACTTACCTGTGAAGCGCCTCGGGGAACACGCAGATCATAGGCCAGTTGGATGAGCTGATCGGCATCGCGTAGCGAGGTGAGCAACGCGGGCAGTGCCCGGGCTGCATAGTTTGAAGTGAGCTGGCGTTCTTGGAGCGCGGCGATTACGCGATCTCGACCCGCCTGGCTCGCGCCGTAGCTCGATCGGATCAGGGTCTCGGTCGGTTCATCTCGGAACATCAGGCCGTGTGGCGTTCGCTCAAGCAAAGGGGCAAGGTCGGCCGCGAAGCTCTCAACCTGCTCCGCGATCAAGCCGTGAGCTGCAGCCAGCTCTTCAATGGGAACTGGGGGCGCCAGCAAGGCGATTCCTGTGAGCAGGAGGTCAATGTCCGCATCGTTGGCACCGCGAGCACGTGCAGTTTCACGCGCTTCGTTGAGACGTTTGCGAAGCAGCAGGTCGAGCAGGTCTTGTGGCTCTCCCGGTGTGTCAGGGAAAGACACGGGATCAAACGGCCGTCCGGTCGTGATCAGGTTGTCGAGACAGCGTGGGTTGCGACCTGACCGTGTCAGCAGAGCGGCGATCTCGTCGGCCGACGCATCCGGCACGCGTCGTTCAATGAGGGAGCGTACTTCCGCGTCAGTGAACAGTGGCACCGTAAAAAGACGGTGTGAGGCATCGCCGGTCGCCAGCACGAGCCGTTCAGTCCGGCACGATGCGACGATGCGAATGCCATCGATGGAATCGACGCTGAGGCTGCGCATGAGCAGGTGTGCGAACGATGATGTCGCAGTTTCCCTCGCAGCAAGCCCGGCATGGTCGATCGCATCGAGCACCAGTGAAACACAGGCATCGCTGCGAGTTCGCCGAGCCGTTTCCACCGATTGCGCGAGCCGCCGGCGGAACGCCCTCAGCAAGCCCGTGACGTCCGCCAGAGGCAACAGAATGTCGCACAGGCCTTGCCCGGCCATGAGATTGGCAAGGTGGACAAGTGTCCTTTCCGGGAGGTGCCGACCGTCGGCGGGATCCCGCCAGCGACCTGCGCCGAAGCCATCGAAGAGCACCACGGGTCCATCGGCTCGCAATCGATCCGCGAGGCCTTGCATCAAAACAGTCTTGCCCATGCCTCCTGCGGCGTGGACGATGAGAGGAAGACCCGCTTCACGGGCGAGCATTGCAAGGTCGTAAAGCGCGTCGCGCTGAATGACGACCTCAACCTCGGGGAACGCGTCCGGCGTGGGATACAGGCGGTCCTCGTGCTCCACCTCCAGCTCAGCCAAAACCGCTACCCGATCAACGCGTTTGTCCGTCTCGCTACCGGGACCAGCCTTGATCCTGATGAGATTCCGCAACTTGAGTAGGCGTTTCTCCGCATCCGGATCCCCTGGTTCGCTCCATGCGGCGAGGATGGTTGAAATCGCTCGCTCCGCCTCAGTCAAGCTCCCCTTGCTGCCGACCAATTCCAATCGCCGCAGCAGATCAGAAAAGGGATGGGGATAGTCTTTCAGCGCTTCTGCAATCTGGCCGGCTTGACGGGCTACATCACCGGCTTCTTGCGTGCCCGCGATAACCGCGGTGATCGCCTTCCCAAGGTTCTCGTGGATGGGCCTGTTCGTCGCAAATTCATAGCGCACCACGGCGAGAACATGATCGTCGCCATGCGTCGCCCGAAGCTCGGCATCGGTCACGGCAAACTTGGCAAGCGTGGATGCCAGGTCCGCCGCTCGAACGGCCGTGTCTGCACTTGCGATCGAGTACTTGAACTGAACGACCGTGACTCGATGCGCTCGGGCAACATCGGTGGCACCGTGGTACCGAACGAGATCGGCAATCTCGACCGCACCGGTTCCCAAGCTCTGCGCGTCTTGTTCATCGAATCCCTCAAGCGTGATCGCGGTAAGGTCGGTCGACGGCGGCAGGAGCTCAAGAGCGGTACGCGCGGCCCAAGCTTCATGAAAGGCATGGCCCGCCTTGGATGCTCGAACTTTGTCAATTTCTATCGGCACTGTGCCCGTATCGTTGTCATTCATGATCGGCTCCGTTCCCAGCCCACCGGGGCGACGGTGCACGCACTGTCTGCCTGTCGGCACAGAGCATCATCGTGCAACCCATGCGTTGGCCTAACCCATAGGCCAATGTGAAATCATGAACCATCGCGCCGATCTCACTCGTCATCTGGTACCAGCGATCCGCGCCAGCGTTTCTTCAAGCGCCTGGCGATCCGCCCCGCGCTTGCCTGCCGTGCGCTGCGCAAGGTTGTGCAGCTTGCGCCGCACACCCGGCAACTCCGCCGCATGCGCAAGCCCGATCAGGCCAAAGTCCGGCTGCTCGCTCTCCACAGACCGCAGGAACGCGCACGACGGCTCATCCAGCCACGATGCCACGCGCGACACCAAACGCTCGCGACTCTGCAGCAAGGCCCCGACCTCAATGGGCTCGGTCGTCATGCCCTTAAAATGAGCCTCGAAGGTGGCCTCGAAATCCGCTGGCATCCGGGGCGCCAACATCTCCCAGGCTGGTTTGGGGCTGCAGGTCAGGTACACGAGGAAGGTGCGCCAGAGCGTTTCGTCCGCCCGCTCGTCCTGCAGCAGCAGACCTACATCAAAGAGATCGCGCGGATGCTGCCGCGACAGTGCCGCCGCGAGCTTGCCGGCATATAGGTCGGCGAAGCCCAGCACCTGCACCTCGGCGAAGCCGAATGCCTCCTCTACCTTGGGGCGCACTACCATGCGACGCACCGGATGCACGATGCCGCGCATCACCGGCGTCGTCTCGATCTGCACGCGCGCGCGGCCGCGGCTGGCCACCAGCCGAGTGACCGTTCCTGCGCCCTCGCCTGCCGAAGTCTGCACCTGCAGTTGCAACGGGCGCGCGCGCAGCACATCGGCCAATCGCCCAAGGGCTTCAGCAATCAGCCTCGCATCCTCGGCATAGTCGTGCACCGGCAGCCAAGTCAAATCGATGTCCACGGACAGACGCGGCAGATCGTGTTCGAACAGGTTGATGGCCGTGCCGCCCTTGAGCGCGAAACGTGGCTCCTGCGCGAGCACCGGCAGGATCTCGACCAGCAGCCGCACCCGGTCGACGTAGCGCCGATCCCAATGGTCAAGCCAGGTGCTCATCGAGGTCTCCTGGCAAGGTGATCTGGTAGGTCGGATGCAGGCGACCGCCAGGCACCAGCGCTCGCTTGCCCCGGCCCAGATCGACATCCTCGAGCGGCACGTGTGTCAGCCACACATGCCGATGGCGATCGGCAAGCGCCAGGAACAGCCGCTTCGCCTTGATGCTGCGGCAGTGGCGCAGCATCAGGCCGACGCGCTGCGGGCGCAATGTGGTCATGGCCTGCATCAGCGCGTCGGCCTCGTAGACCAGCGCCGCGTCCGACACGCCGTCGCACAACTCCAGCATGGCCCGCTCCGGGGTCGAGCACACCAGCGTATCGGTGCCGGCGCCGACCTGATGCCACGCCAGCCCCTGCCCAGACAGCGCGGACTCGGACACCTCGGCCGTGAACGGCGCGGCGGGCAGATCGAATGGCCCCTTACCCAGGAACGCAAAACGCTCCTGCAACGGTAGCTTGCTCACCCAGCCTGGCGGCCGCTTCGGCCCGTAGAGCGTGATTGTCCCTGCGTCGCCCAAGCGCAGGTAATGCTCGTGTCCCTGCAAGGTCAGCGCGAAGCGCCCCCCCACATGGAGCGGCATTCCCTCCCCGGCCTGCAGGCTGCGCACTACCCCATTCCACTGCAGGCGCCCGCCCTGCCGCATGTACACGCCACGAGACGGCGACACGAGCCAGCCGCTGCCCACATAGCGCGCGACGAGGCTATTGGAATAGCCGTGCGCCCGTAGCCAGCGACTGGACACCAAGCGCGTATCACCTAGCTCAGTTAGCAGGCGGTTTAATTTTCCTGAATTTTGGTCACCCATAGTGCTCAAAATATAACTTTCTCGAACTCCTGCCAAGACTCAGCGGTTCGATAAATGAGGAATAAGATCACTTAAAGTGATCCTATTATTGAAATCATAAACCATTCGCCTTCCATCGCCAGTACCACGCGCCCCGGGATCTTCATGCCATCCCCCTCTCACACGGTCGCACGCAGCACCGGTACCACCACGTTGTTCTCCGGCATAAGCTTCGGCACGTAGGTCTGCCCGTCGATCCAAGCATCGACCATGTTGGCCCACTCCTGCAGCATGTGACGCCTGTGTTCGGCGTACTCGGCCTTGTTGTATATCGAGCGCGAGGATCGTCCCTCCTCGTGCGCCAAGCACTTCTCGATCCAGTCGCGGTTGAAGCCTACTTCGTTCAGCAGCGTTGATCCGGTGCGGCGCAGATCGTGGACGGTGAACGGTTCGAGCGGTACGCCCGCGCTTTCGGCTCGTTCCACCACAAGCTGCGTAACCCGGTTCAAGGTCGCATTTGACATGCAGCGATCGGCGTTATAGCGCGATGGCAGCACGAACTTGGAACCGGCTGCACAGGTAAGGAGCGCTACGAAGATATCGAGAGCTTGCCGCGACAGATAGACCACATGGGGCTTGCGCCCCTTCATCCGCTGCTTCGGAATCGTCCAGGTCGCGGCCTCGAAATCGACCTCATCCCAAGTGGCTTGGATCAGCTCGCTCTTGCGCACCATCGTCAGCAGAATCATGTGTAGCGCCAGCCGGATCGTCGGATAAGTGGCCACAGATTCCAACTGAATGGATATCAGGCGAATTTCTAGCGGCGACAAGGCGCGATCCTTCGGCACGAACGTCGCAATGGACGCCGCACCCACGCTATCAGCAGGGTTTGCTACCTTCTCCCCATGCGTATTCGCGTAGCCATAGATCTGCTTCACGATGTCGCGAATTTGAACAGCGGTCGCTGGAGCACCTCGCGCTTTTACCCGCATACACAGTGAACGTAGATCCTCTCCGTGTATCTCGCTCAAAAGGCGTTTTTCGAAAGCCGGCAGGATGTCGCGATCCAATACGCTCTTACGCATCGACCGCGTCGACTCAGCCATCGTGGCTCCATAAAGCCATCGATTCGCATGATCGCTGAACGTCTGGGTCTCAGGCCCGCGAGCCTTCTCCCGCTGCTTCTGTAGCGCTGGCGAGATGCCCTCACCTACCAACCGCCTGGCATTCCGGAGCTTTTCCCGAGCAGCAGCGAGAGAGATACCACCGAAACCATAGCGGCCAATGGTCAACGTCTCGCGTCGGCCATTGAGGCGATAGTCGTAGCGAAAGGAAATAGCTCCTGACGGAGAAATAGCCGCATACATGCCGTCGCGGTCTGCAACTTTGTAAAGGGCGGCGCGTGGTTTGAGGTTCCGTAAGGCAAGGTGCGTAAGCATGTAACAGGTCTCCTAGTAGAGACGGCCGATTGCCGTCACCTACCACGAGGCCTACATATCTCCGCGAACCCGCATGAAACCTGTGCTTCTGAGATCAACCACTACCGTCACAGACGGTATTGCCATGTCGGCAACAGTCGGGCCTAGTCGAAGGAGCTCACGCGTCCCGTCAGTTTTACCGTCAAATTCTCCGCCTGATGGCGCTGAAAAAACGGGAGCTCACTCACGACGGTCTTCAAAATCAATAACTTAAAACAGCCGTGCTCTAATCAACTATTTTTGGGGAATATTTTCAAGTTATTGATTTATATAGAAAAACAACCCACCCCTACTCCCACTCGATCGTCGCCGGCGGCTTGCTGCTGACATCGTAGGTCACCCGGTTGATGCCGCGCACCTCGTTGATGATGCGACTCGATACCTTCTTGAGCAGCGCGTATGGCAGCTCGGCCCAGTCGGCGGTCATGAAATCGCTGGTCTGCACGGCGCGCAGGGCCACCACGTAGTCGTAGGTGCGCCCGTCGCCCATCACGCCCACGCTTTTCACCGGCAGGAATACGGCGAAGGCCTGGCTGGTCAGCTCGTACCAGCTTTTGCCGGTGGACGCGTCCCTGAAGTTGCGCAACTCTTCGATGAAGATGGCATCGGCGCGGCGCAGCAGGTCGGCGTAGTTCTTCTTGACCTCGCCCAGGATGCGCACGCCCAGGCCCGGCCCGGGGAACGGATGGCGATAGACCATCTCGTGCGGCAGGCCGAGCGCCAGCCCGAGTTCACGAACCTCGTCCTTGAACAGGTCGCGCAGCGGCTCCAGCAGCTTGAGGCCCAGCTGCTCGGGCAAGCCCCCGACGTTGTGGTGGCTCTTGATCGTGACCGCCTTTTTGCTCTTGGCGCCACCACTCTCGATCACATCGGGATAAATGGTGCCCTGCGCGAGCCACGTCGCTCCTTTTTTTGAAGCATCTGATGCCCTCAGGGACTGGGCTTGCGCCTTGAAAACCTCTACAAACTCGCGCCCGATGATCTTGCGCTTCTGCTCCGGGTCCGCGACCCCGGCCAGCCGGCCGAGAAACCGCTCGCTCGCATCCACGCGCACCACCCTGGCGTGCAGCTTGCCCACGAACATGTCCATCACCAGGTCGCCCTCATTCAGGCGCAGCAGGCCATGATCGACGAACACGCAGGTGAGCTGATCCCCGATGGCGCGGTGGATCAGCGCGGCGGCCACGGACGAATCGACCCCGCCCGACAAGCCCAGAATGACTTCCTCGTGGCCTACCTGCTGGCGAATCCTGGCCACGGCTTCATCGACGTGATCGCGCATCAGCCAGTCGGGCGTGGCGGCGCAAATGCCGAGCACGAATCGGCTCAGGATCGCCTTGCCCTGGCGCGTGTGCGTGACTTCAGGGTGGAACTGAACCGCGTAGAAGCTGCGCTCTTCGTCAGCCATGCCGGCGATCGGACAGCTTTCCGTGCTGGCCATGAGCTTGAAGCCGGGCGGCATTTCGGTGACGTTGTCGCCGTGGCTCATCCAGACATTGAGCATGCCATGACCCTGCGGCGTCGCGTGATCCTGGATGCCGTCCAGCAACCGGGTGTGACCGTGCGCCCGAATCTCGGCGTGGCCGAATTCGCGCTTGTGCCCGCCCTCGACCTTGCCACCCAGCGCGTGGGCGATCGCGTACATGCCAAAGCAGATGCCCAGGACCGGCACGCCGAGTTCGAACACGGCCTGCGGCGCGCGCAGGCTTTCGTCCTCCCACAGACTCGCGTGGCTGCCCGAGAGGATGACGCCCCGGAGCCGGCCGTCGGCGGCGTAGTCGCGCACCCATTCGTTGCTGACATCGCAGGGATGGACTTCGCTGTATACGCTGGCTTCGCGCACGCGGCGTGCGATGAGCTGGGTGACCTGCGAGCCGAAGTCGAGAATCAGGATCTTGTCGTGCTGCATGTGCCAGGTCACTCCGCCCGGTAATTGGGCGCTTCTTTGGTGATCTGCACGTCGTGCACATGGCTCTCGCGGATGCCGGCCGCGGTGATCTCGACAAACTCCGCCTTGTTCTTCATGTCCTCGATCGTGGCGCAGCCGCAGTAACCCATGCTGGCGCGCACACCGCCCGCCATCTGGTACACGATGGACACCATCGATCCCTTATAGGGCACGCGACCTTCGATGCCCTCGGGCACCAGCTTGTCGGCGTTCGGGTTGCCGGTGGTCGCTTCCTGGAAATAGCGGTCGGCGCTGCCCTGCTGCATGGCGCCGATCGAGCCCATGCCGCGGTAGCTCTTGTAGCTGCGGCCCTGGAACAGGATCACCTCGCCCGG
>SCRU01000159.1 GCA_004323695.1 Burkholderiaceae bacterium | reverse complement strand
TGCAAGGCATTCCGGCCGAAGAGCGCGATCCGGCCACCGCGCACTGGCGGCTGACCGGCGCCGCTACTTGCCGACCAGCTGGTTCAGCTTGTCGGCCTCGAACGCTTCGCGGCGTGCCGCATCGCCCGGCACGCAGTCCTTCGTCGGCCGCGCGCTGGAGAGGGTCTCGATCGCCTGCCACAGCAGCGCAATCTGGTGCTCGTGCGAGGAGGCGTTGTCGATCAACCCCTTCATGGCCTGACTCAGCGGGTCGTCCTCCTGCGTGATGCCGTAGGCCGAGAATTTCGGCTCGTGCGTCGTCACGTCCGCGCTCTCGCCGTGTTTCGATGGAATGATGCGCGCCGGAATGCCCACCGCCGTGGCGCCGGCCGGCACCGGCTTGATCACCACGGCATTGCTGCCGATCTTGGCGCCGTCGCCCACCACGAAGCCGCCCAGCACCTTGGCGCCCGCGCTCACCACAACGTCACGCCCCAGCGTGGGGTGGCGCTTCACGCCCTTGTACAGCGAGGTGCCGCCCAGCGTGACGCCCTGGTAGATGGTGCAGCCGTCGCCAACCTCGGCGGTCTCGCCAATCACCACGCCCATCGCATGGTCGAAGAACACGCGCTCGCCAATCTTCGCGCCGGGATGGATTTCAATGCCCGTCAAACTGCGCGAGAGGTTCGACAGGAAACGCCCCAGCCATTTGAAGCCGTGCTCCCAGCACCAGTGCGCACGCCGGTGGAACACCAGCGCGTGCAGGCCGGGATAGCAGGTCAGCACCTCCCAGGTGCTGCGCGCGGCCGGGTCGCGCTCGAGAATGCATTGAATGTCGGAGCGAAGGCGGGAAAACATCGGGCGAGTCTATCGCCTCGCGGGTATTTCTGCCGGCTGCGGCGCTGCCCCAGCCGCATCCCCATGGGCGCCGGCCCGCACCGCCACCTGCGCCACGGCCTTGGCAATACCGCGCAGGATATGGATTTCCTCCACCGTGAGCTGCGCCCGATTGGCCAGCTGGTTCAATCGGGGCAGGAGTTTTTTTGGCGCCTCGGGGTCCAGAAAATCGATCTGTACCAGCACTTGCTGCCAGTGTTCGAGCATGCCGCTCACTTGCTGCGCGTCCGCATGCGCCGGCACCCCGGTCGCCGGCTGCACACCGAACCCGCCCAGCGCGAGCCGCCACTCGTAGGCAATCACCTGGATCGCAGCGCCCAGATTGAGCGAGCCGAACGAGGGGTTGGTCGGGATGCTCAGGCAGGCGTGGCAGCGGTACACGTCCTCGTTGCGCATGCCGAAGCGCTCGGAGCCGAACAGGAACGCCATGCCCGACTCCGGATTCATGGTCTTTCCGGCCTCCAGCCCTTTTCCAGTATCGGAAGTTAGCTCCTTTTTTAATAGTTTTTCGAAATGTTCGCGCGGCGTCATCGTGGGCGGCCCGAAGTCGCGCGGCGTCATCGCGGTGGCGCACAGGTGCGTCATGCCGTCCAGCGCCTCGTCCAGCGTGGCCACGATGCGCGCGTTGTGCAGCACGTCGAGCGCTCCGCTGGCGCGCTGGATGGTTTCCTCGCGGCGCAGCACGTTGGCCCAGCGCGGCGCCACCAGCACCAGGTCGCCGAAGCCCATGACCTTCATGGCACGGGCAGCCGCGCCCACATTGCCGGCATGACTGGTGTTGATCAGGATGAAACGGGTTTTCATGGCGACAGGAGCATGAATTCAGAACGGGCAAACAAACCCACCCTGTCATTGTCGCTGCACGGCCCACGCCGGCAGGTAAAATCTGCCCATTGCTGCTGCCTGCATCGCCGGGCAGATATTTTTTTGCTCTTCAACCCGTTGGAGACGGCGCCCGGGCGCTGGTCCCGCCAAGGTTCACAACTCATGTCGCCCAATCTGCACCCCATGCTCAACGTGGCCATCAAGGCCGCCCGCGCCGCCGGCGCGATCATCAACCGCGCCGCGCTCGACGTGGAAGCCATCCGCATATCGCAAAAGCAGGTGAACGATT
>SCRU01000018.1 GCA_004323695.1 Burkholderiaceae bacterium | reverse complement strand
AGTCGGGTTCCTCGCAGCCCAGCACCTCGATCAGCGTGGCGCTGAAGGGCGCCAGACCCTGCGCGGCCAGCAGTTCACCCACGCGCTCGAGAATGGCCTCGCCCGTGCGCCGCGCCTTGGAAACGGCGTCGAAGCCGACGACGGTCAGTTGCGCCGAAGTCTTGAAGCCGTCCACGTAGGTCGCGCTGACCTTGTAGTTCGGTGTCGGAGCGCTTCCGCACGCGCCCTGCACGCGCACGCGATCGGGGCCAATTTGCTCCATCATGACCTGCGTGAAGTCACACACGACATCCGGCAGCAGGTAGGCGGCCGGGTCGTGAATCTCGTAGAGCATCTGCTCGGCCACCACCTGCGGCGCAACGAGGCCCCCGGTGCCCGCGGGCTTGGTGACGGTGAAACCACCATGAGCCTCGCATTCGACGATGGGGTAGCCGATGTGCGCCCAGTCGGGCACCTGCTGCCAATCGGTGTGCAGGCCACCCGTGGCCTGGCAGCCGCATTCGATGATGTGGCCCGCCAGGCTGCCGCCGGCCAATTTGTCGTGGTCGCCGGCCTGCCAGCCGAATTCATGCATCAGGATGCCCAGCGTGACCGCCGAATCGACACAGCGCCCGGTGATGACGATTTGCGCGCCGGCGCCCAGCGCGGCCTGAATCGGCAGGGCGCCAAGGTAGGCATTGGCCGTCAGCACCCGGGCCGGCAGCGGCGCGCCGCCTTGCAGTTCCCGCACCGGCGGCATGGCGTTGCGCAGTTCGGGGACGAGCGGCATCACGTCGTCGCCGCTGACCGTGGCGATCTTCACCGCGACGCCCAGCTCGGCGGCCAGCGCGGCGAGCGCGGCGGCGCAGCCCTCGGGGTTGACCCCGCCCGCGTTGCTGACGACGCGGATGCCTTTTTCCACCACGTCCTTCAGCACCGATCTCATCGCCACCGTGACGAAGTCGGTGGCGTAGCCGAGATCCGGCTTCTTCATGCGCGCGGCGGCCAGGATCGACATGGTGAGCTCGGCCAGGTAGTCGAACGCGAGGTAGTCCACCTGGCCGCTGGCCACCAGCTGCGGCGCGCCGACGCTGGAGTCGCCCCAGAAGCCGCTGGCGCCGCCGATGCGGATCACTTTTTGCCCGCTCATCGCCCGCTCCATTGCGGTGGGCGTTTCTCGCGGAACGCAGCCTGGCCTTCGGCCGCATCGTCGGTCAGCGCAAACAGGCCGATCTGGCTCTCGGTAAAGGCCATCGACTCCTCGAACGACATGGCCTCGATCGTCTTCATGGTGTACAGGCCGCGGCGAATCGCGGCAGGCGACTTGTCCAGCAGCCGCTCCAGCAGCCATTGCAGCTTGCCGTCGAGATCCTCGCTCACGTAGTTGATCAGCGAGTAATCGAGCGCTCGGGCCGCGGTGAGCGGCTCGCCGGTCAGGCATATCTCGGCCAGCACACGGCGCGGAATGAGGTGGCCGAGCACGCTGAGCACCTGCGCCGGGAACAGGCCGACCTTGACCTCGGGCAGCCCGAAGATCGCCTGGTCGCTGGCCACCGCCATGTCGCACATGCCCATGATGCCCATGCCGCCGGCCATGCAGGCGCCGTTGACGCGCGCGATGAGCGGCACGACCGACTGCTTCGCCTGCCGGAACAGGTTCGCAAAGCCGACATGGGGCTCGGAGTAGTCGAACTTGAATGACTGGCCGCTTTGCAGATCCGCGCCGGCGCAGAACGCACGCGTGCCGGCGCCCGTGATCACGATGGCGCGGACGTCACGGTCCTTGTTCGCGCGTGCGAGCGCATCCGACAGGCCGGCCAGCACGGCCGCGCTGATCGCGTTGCGCCGCTCCTCGCGGTTGATGGTCAGCCACACGACGGGGCCGCGCCTTTCTTCCAGCAGTTCGAGCGGGGTGTCCTGGTTCATGATTTTTCCTTTGCTTTCAAGAATCTGCGTTCGCCGCGCCCGCGGGCAGGACCGGAAAGCGGCGCGGCGCGATGAACAGCACCAGCAGCATGGCGACCGCGATCACGGCCATGCCGACGTAGAGATGGCGGGTGGCCGCGCCGATGGCCGCGCGCAGATAGGCCGAGGCGGCAGCGCCCGCCTGGCCCGAGTGCAGCACGTGGATCACCGCGTCGATGCGCTGCGGTACCTGCCCCCGCAGCGCCGCCGGGGCCTGCGCCAGCCGCTCGGCCAGGCTCGCGTTGAAGATGGCGCCAAACAGCGCCGCGCCCAGGCTCTGGCCCAGGTACCGCGCGAACATGTTGGAGCCCGTGACCACGCCGCGCCGCCCCCAGTCCACCACCGACTGCATGCCCACCAGCAAAGGCGTGGACAGCAGCCCGAAGCCCGCACCCAGGGCGATCTGGTCAAGCCACACCAGCGCCACCGGCTGCGGCCTGGGCAGCCATAGAAACGCCAGGGCCGCGAGCAGGATCAGCACGCCACCGGCCAGCGCCGCATCGCGAAACCCGATGCGCAGGTACGCGCGGCCCGACAGCGCCGAGGCCACGGGCCAGCCGATGCTGATGCCCGCCAGCACCAGGCCGGCCGCGATGGCACCCAGGCCCTGCACCAGCTGCAGAAAGGTCGGCAGGTAGATGCTGGGCGCCATCATCACCAGGCCCATGCCGATGGACGCCAGGTTGGCGCCCGCCAGCACACGCCGGCGCCACAGCCAGCCGGGCATCACGGGCTCGGCCGCGCGCCGCTCGACCCACACCAGCGCCGCGAGCACCAGCGCGGCCAGGCCAAAAACGAGCGCAATCCGCCACGAGCCCCAGGGCCAGGCCTGGCCGCCCTGCAGCAGACCGAGGATGAGCAGGCCCAGCGCCGCCAGCAGCAGGGCCGAACCGGCGTAATCGATACGCGGCTTGCGCTGCGCAAACCTTTCATGCAGGAACGACCCGATCAGCGCGAGCGCGAGCGCTCCGATCGGCAGGTTCACCAGAAAGATCCAGCGCCACGACGCATACTCGGCAAACGCGCCGCCCAGCAGCGGGCCCACGATGGCCGCCACACCCCACACGCTGGAGAGCCAGCCCTGCACCGCCGCGCGCTCCTCGATCGCATACAGGTCGCCGGCCAGCGTCATCACGGTGGCCATGATGGCGCCGGCGCCCAGGCCCTGGATACCGCGGAACGCGATCAGCGCGGGCATGTTCCAGGCCAGCGAGGAGGCCGCCGACCCGGCCAGGAAGATCAAGGTGCCGACCAGCAGCACCGGCTTGCGGCCGAACTGGTCGGACAGCTTGCCGTAAACGGGAATCGTCACCGTCTGCGCCAGCAGATAGATGGAAAACACCCAGCTCACCAACGCCAGCCCGCCCAGGTCGCCGACCACCTGCGGGATCGCGGTGGAGACGATGGTGGTGTCCATCGCCGCGAGCATCATCATGCACATCAGGCCCGCCAGCACCCAGCGCCGCGTGCCGGTGGCCTGCGCGAGCCCGTCGCGCCGCATCACACGATGCCCCATTGCTTCGCGGCCAGCTCCTTCATGATCTCCTCGGTGCCGCCGCCGACGGTGATCACCTTGACCTCCCGGTAGATGCGCTCGCACACCGTGCCGCGCATGTAGCCCATGCCGCCGAGGATCTGCACGCCGGCGTCGGCGCAGAACTGAAGCGCCTGCGTGGCCTGGTTTTTCAACGTCGAGATTTCGCCTATCCAGTCGGCGCCCAGGTCCCCCGAGTCGGCGCGCGCAGCGAGTTGCTCCAGCCACGCCGCGGTCGCGCGAATGCGCTGCTGCATGTCGACCAGCCTGTGGCGGATCACCTGATGCCCGGTGAGCGCGCTGCCAAAGGTCTGGCGCTGGCGCGCCCAGCTCAAGGCCTCGTCGTAGCAGGCTTCGGCAAAGCCGAGCGCACCCGCCGCGATGCCGATGCGCTCGCCGTTGAAGTTGCCCATGATGGCCCGGAAGCCCGCGCCCTCCCCGCCCAGCAGATAGCGCGCCGGCACGCGCATGCCGTCGAAACGCAGATGCGCGGTGTCGGAGCAGAGCCAGCCCATCTTGTCGAGCCGCGTGCGGCTCAAACCCTTGCTGTCGCCGGGCACCAGCAGCAGGCTGATGCCGCCCGCGCCCTTGCTGCCGGCTTCACCCGTGCGTACGGCGACGGTGATCCAGTCGGCGCGCATGCCGGAAGTGATAAAAATTTTCTCGCCATCGACCACATACTCATCGCCCTCGCGCCGGGCCCGGGCTTGCAGCGCCGCCACGTCCGAGCCGCCCCCCGGCTCGGTGATCGCGAGCGCGGCGATCTTCTCGCCGGCCAGCACCTGCGGCACGACCTCGCGCTTGACCTCGTCGCTCGCCAGCGCGACCACCGGCGGCAGGCCGATGTTGTGCGAGAGCAGGCTCGCCTGCACGCCGCCCGAGGTGCCGTAGCGGCACAGCGCGCGCCACATCGCCAGGCGCAGCGCGTACGGCGCAGGCGTGCCGCCGAGTTCTTCGGGGTAGCCGAGGCCGAGCAGACCGAGTTCGGCGGCGCGGCGGTAGAGAGAGCGCGGAAACTCGCCGGCCGCATCCCACCCGGTCACGTTGGGGGCAATCTCGCTGCGCGCGAAGCGCTCGATCATGTCGGCCAGTTGCGTGCGCGCCTCGCGCAGTTCGGCGTCGGTCATGGCCATGGGGTTCATTTCGCGCCTCCCGCGTCCCCGGCAGACACGGCAAAGCGCAGCAGCACCTGGCCCGGGCTGACCTGTTGGCCCACCTCGACGAGCACCTCGGCCACGGTCGCCCCGGCGCGCGGCGAGAGGCTGTGCTCCAGCTTCATGGATTCGATCACGACCGCCGCCTCGCCCGCCGCGAACGGCTGCCCCGGCCGGGCCGAGATGCGCACCACCCGGCCGTTGAAGGGCGCTTTCAGTTCGGTAGCCGCCAACGCGTTGCCGGTACCGGCGACGGGCAGGAACGACAGGTCCTCGAACCACCAGTCGACGCCGCCCGCCTGCGCATGCCAGCGCTGCGCGCCGCCCCCCCCCGGCACGGCGACCGCGCGCACGCGCTCGCACAGGCCCTCTTCGGTGCAGCGCAGGCTGCCGTCCGGCTCGGGTTGCACGGTAATGTCGCGCGGGGCATCGCCCTCGATCTGCAGTCCGCCGACGCGCTGGCGCACCGGGGCGCTGGTGACCGCGTCGCGGTGCGCGAGCCGCCGGGGCGCCGCAAAGGCACAGGGCAGGCCACCGCAATTCACATTCAATATGGCCGCTAGTCCATATCGGACGTGCATTGTTCGCTCCTTTTCAAGGAGCAATTGGCGCAGTGCATCGCCATGCTCTGGGAGGAAGGAGATCAGCGCCTCGCCATTTCGAAACCGCGCATCGCCCAGGCATTCCATGAGAAAGCCCCGGTTCGTCGGCAGGCCCAGCACCGCGGTTTGCGCCAGCGCGACAATCAGCGCATCGATCGCCCCGGCGCGCGTGTCGGCATGGACAATGAGCTTGCCGAGCATCGCGTCGTAGTACGGCGTGACCTCGCCGCCGGCCACGATGGCGTGATCGAAACGCAGCGGCGCGCGCTCGAAGCTGCTCGCGGCAGGCTGCGAGAAATGCGCGATGCGCCCGGCGTGCGGCACGTAGTTCTCGTCCTCCGCGCACAGGCGCACCTCGATCGCGTGGCCGTCGAGCCGCACCTGGTCTTGCGTGAGCGGCAGCGCCTCGCCACGCGCCACGCGGATCTGCCACTCGACGAGATCCAGCCCCGTGATCGCCTCGGTCACCGGGTGCTCGACCTGCAGGCGGGTGTTCATCTCCATCAGGAAAAAGTCTTGCCCTTCCAGCAGGAACTCCACCGTGCCCGCGCCCACATAACCCGCACCCTGCGCCAGTGCCACGGCGCAGCGGCCGATGCGTTCGCGCAGTTCGGGCGACACGGCCGGGCTCGGCGATTCCTCGATGATCTTCTGGTGCCGGCGCTGTACGGAGCAGTCGCGCTCGCCCAGATGCACGCAGTGGCCGAGCGCGTCGGCAAAGATTTGCACCTCCACGTGGCGCGGCTGCAGCAGCGCGCGCTCGATCAGCAGCTCGCCATTGCCAAAGCCCGCGAGCGCCTCGGAACCGGCACTGGCCAGCGCGGGCGCCAGATCGGCCGCCCGGGTGACGAGCCGCATGCCGCGCCCGCCGCCGCCGGCCACGGCCTTGACCATCACCGGGTAGCCGATCGTTTCAGCCTCCTGGGCAAAACGCCCGGGCGACTGGTCCACGCCCGCATAGCCGGGCAGCACCGGCACGCCCTGGCGCACCGCCAGGGCCTTGGCCGCGCCCTTGTCGCCGAGCGCGCGGATCGCCGCCGGGGGCGGACCGATCCAGGTCAAGCCGGTATCGATCACCGCCTGCGCAAAGCCCGCGTCCTCGCTCAGAAAACCGTAGCCGGGGTGTACCGCGTCGGCGCCCGTGGCTTGCGCGGCCGCGAGCAGCTTGTCGATGCGCAGATAGCTCTCGGCCGAAGTGTTGCCACCGAGCGCAAACGCCTGCGTGGCCTCGCGCACATGCGGTGCGTTGGCGTCGGCGTCGGAGTGCACGGCCACGGTTGCAATGCCCATGCGCCGCGCGGTGGCGATGACGCGGCGGGCGATCTCGCCGCGGTTGGCGATGAGGATGCGCTTCATGCCGGTCTTTTTGCCATGCCCATGGTCTTGGCGATGATGCCCATCATGACCTCGTCGGCGCCGCCGCCGATCGAGGCCAGGCGCCCGTCGCGGTACATGCGCGAGACGCGGTTCTCCCACGTGAAGCCCATGCCGCCCCAGAACTGCAGGCAGGTGTCGCTCACCTCGCGCATCAGGCGCCCGGCCTTGAGCTTGGCCATGCTGGCCCACTGCAGCACATCGTCGCCCGCGATGTAGCGCTCGCCCGCTGACCAGGTGAGCGCGCGCAGCGCCTCGACCTCGGTCTGCAACTCCACCAGCTTGAACTGCACCCACTGTTGATCCAGCAGCGTGGCGCCGAACATGTTGCGCTCGCGTGCCCACTCGATGGTCTCGCGGATGCATGCATCCAGCGTCTGCAGCGCACTGGCCGCCGCCCACAGGCGCTCTTCCTGGAATTGCTGCATCTGGTAGATGAACCCCTGGCCCTCCTGCCCGATCAGGTTGCGCCGGGGCACGCGCACCTCGTCGAAGTAGATCAGGCCGGTGTCGCTCGCGTTCATGCCGATCTTGCGGATCTTGCGCGCCACCTCGATACCCTTGGTGAGCTTGCCATGGGGCCCATCGCGCATGGGTACCATGATCAGGCTTTTGTTCTTGTGCGGGTTGCTGCCCTCGGTGTTGACCAGCATGCACATCCAGTCGGCCTGCAGGCTGTTCGTGATCCACATCTTCTGGCCGGTGATCACGTAGTCGCCGCCATCCTTGCGCGCATGGCTCTTGATACCGGCCACGTCGCTGCCCGCGCCCGGCTCGGAGACGCCGATGCAGCCCACCATGTCGCCGGCAATCGCCGGGGCCAGGAATTCGCGCTTCAATTCTTCGCTGCCAAAGCGCGCCAGCGCCGGCGTGCACATGTCGGTCTGCACGCCAATCGCCATCGGCACGCCGCCGCAGTGGATAAGGCCCAGTGTCTCGGCCATCACCATGCTGTACGAATAGTCGAGCCCCATGCCACCGTATTCGACCGGCTTGGTCAGGCCCAGCAGGCCCAGATCGCCCAGGCCCTTGAACACCTGGTGCGCGGGGAAGATTTCGGCCGCTTCCCATTCGTCCACGTGCGGGTTGATCTGCTCGGCGATGTAGCGCTTGAGGGTGTCCCTGATCTGCTCGTGTTCGTGCGTCAGTTGCATCTTTCGTCTCCTTGGTTTGTCTACATGCGGGCGACGCCGAACTGCATGGGCCGCACGCGGCGCGCCTGTCCTTCGGCAATCGTGTCCAGGCAGAAGCCGAGCACGGCGCGCGTGTCACGCGGGTCGATTACGCCGTCATCGAGCAGCATGCCGCTGGTGACAAAAACGTCCTGCTGGCGCCCGAACATCGCGACCACCGCATCGAACTGCTGTTGCATCTTTTGCGGGTCGGGCTCGCCGCCTTTGCGCTTGAGGGCCGCCTCGGTCACGATGCGCATCGTGCCGGCGGCCTGCTCGCCGCCCATCACCGCCGTGGTGGCGCCCGGCCAGGTGAAGAGAAAGCGCGGCGCAAAGCCGCGCCCGCACATGCCGTAGTTGCCCGCGCCAAAGCTGGCCCCACACTGAATGGTGAGCTGCGGCACGGTGGCGCTGGTCACCGCCTGGATCATCTTGCTGCCGTGCTTGATCATGCCGCCCTGCTCCACGTCCCGGCCGACCATGTAGCCCGTGGTGTTCTGCAGATAGACGAGCGGGTGGCCGAGCTGGCACATCCACTGGATGAAGTGCGTGGCCTTGTTCGCGCCCGCGATATCGATCGGCCCGTTGTTGGTGATGATGCCCACGGCGTGGCCGTGGATCGCGGCTTGCGCGCAAACCGTCGCCACGCCATAGCTGCTCTTGAATTCGAGCAGCTCACCCCGATCGACGAGGCGCGCCGCCACCTCGCGCATGTCCACCGGCTCGCGGTGGTGGGCGGGCATCAGGCCGAGTAATTCATCGGCGTCGAATGCCGGACTGTCATGCCGGGCTTGACCCGGCATCCACGGTGGCACGCTTGCAACGGTGGATTCCCGCATGTGCGGGAATGACAGCTTCTCAACCACCTCCCGTGCTATTCCCAACGCATGCCGGTCATCGCGCGCCAGGTATTCGCCCAGGCCCGAGACGGTCGTATGCATCAGCGCACCGCCCAGTTCCTCCTCCGTTGCGACTTCGCCCGTGGCGGCCTTCAGCAGCGGCGGGCCGGCCAGAAAGGCGCGCGAGCGCCCCTCGACCATGATCACGATGTCCGACAGCCCCGGCATGTAGGCGCCCCCCGCCGTGCCCGAGCCATGCTGCACCGTGATGACCGGAACACCCGCGGCGGACAAGCGCGCAAGATTGCGAAACAGCGCACCGCCGTGGATGAAACCCTCGACGCGGTAGCGCATCAGATTGGCGCCAGCGCTTTCCACCAGATGGATGAACGGCAGGCGCTCTTGCAAGGCAATCTCCTGCACACGCAGGATCTTGTCCAGGCCGCCCGGCTGGATGGCGCCGGCATCGATGCCCGAATCGCTTGCCACCACCATGCAGCGCGTGCCCGAGACAAAACCAATGCCGGCCACGATGCCGCCGCCCGGCACCGACTTTTCCGCGTCGGGCACATCCTGCAAAAAGCCCGCGAGCGAGCACAGCGGCAGCCACGGCGCGCCCGCGTCGAGCAGCAGCGCCACGCGCTCGCGCGGCAGGAGCTGATGCCGTTTGGCAAAGCGCGGCCCGGCCTGGGCGGACGCGTCGGCGGCGCGCTGCTCCAGCGCGCGCAACTGCGCAATGCGCGCGAGCATGTGCGCGCGGCGCTCTTGCGCCACATGGCCGGCTGCGTTCCAGCGGGAATCGAAAGTCGCCATCGGTCGTCCTGTCGTAGTCGGGTTTCAGGCGGGGTCGACGCGCTGAACGGGCATGCCCCATTGATCGAGATTCAGACCCGCCGCCTCGGCCGCCGCCCATTGCGCGCGGCTGGCGCGGGTAAAACCCTCGCGCGCCTGCAGCCGCGCCCAGTAGGCCGCGACCTGCGGACCGAACTGCTCATGCAGGCTCAGTTGCCGCGCCAGCAGCAGTGCGTAGCCCACCGAAACGTCGGCCACCGTGAAGCGCCCGGCGCACAGCCACTGCCGATCGGCCAGCACCGCCTCGATGGCGCGCAGTCGCGCGAGAAACCACTTGGCGTAGTCACTCGCCACGTCCGCGTGGCGCCGCTCGGGGGGCTCGAGCCGCGTGTAACGCAGCACCAGCGTCTGCGGAAAGGTGAGCGTGGCCTCGCCGAAGTGCAGCCAGTTCAGAAACGCGCCGTAATCCGCCTCGGCCACGTCGACGGCGAGCGGCGAAGGGCCATGGCGCGTGGCCAGGTACTGGCATATCGCGCTCGACTCGGTCATGCGCACCGTGCCGTCGAGCACCAGCGGAATCGTGCCCAATGCATTGAGCTGCTTGTACGCGGGCGCCGCCACACGCGGCGGAAATGGCAGGAGGTGCAGCCGGTAGCGCAGGCCCATCTCTTCCATCGTCCACAGCGGGCGAAACGAGCGCGCATCGATGCAGTGGTAGAGCTCGATCATTCCGTCTCCATGAGATCAAGAGGCACGCGCTGGGCAGGGCTCGGCCTGGCCGACAAACAGCGCCAGCGCCTGCGCCGTCAGCCCGTCCAGCGACTGCGCTCCTCGCGGCGAAAACCATTGAACCGACCAGTTCAGCGCGCCAAAGATGAACAGCCGCGCCGTGCGCGGGTCGGCCTTCAGGGCGCCGTCCGCATGCAGCGCGCGCAGCGTCGGCATCCACTGCGCCTCGTAGGCGCCCGTCAATTGGGAGATGCCGGCGCGCTGCCCGTCGTTGAGCGATCGCCACTCGTAGAGCATCACGGGGATGAAGTCGCTGCCGGGGCCGAGCAACACCTGGAAGTGGTTGCGGATCAGCGTGCGCAGCCGCTCGCGCGCCGGAGCGTTCGCGGGCACACCATCCAGCGCCGCCTGCTGGCTTGCCGCAGCCTGCGCCATCCCCTCCTGCATCACCACATACAGAAGCGCATTCTTGCTCTCGAAGTGATAGAACGGCGAACCGCCGTGCATGCCCGCCGCCGCCGCGATGTCGCGCGTGCTCGCGGCGGCGAAGCCCTTGGCGCGAAAGAGGCGCGCCGCGCCCTCGATGATCAGGCGGCGGCGATTCCCCTCGTCCAGCTCCGAATGGGTCTTGCGCGGCCGCCCGCGCGGGCGGCGTCCCGGCAGCGGCTGCGCGGCATTCGCCGCCGTGCCTGGAACCGCCCCGGTGGTGGCAGCGGTCTGTAAATTTTTTGCCATGCCGGGGAAGATAGCAGAACCGCTTATTTATAGCAAGCGTTTGCTTTGTATAAATAATCCCATCACCGAACACCGCCAGTGTTGCCACGCGGCCTGCCGTTCGCGCGCCGGCCCTGCATTTCGCGCCGCGCGCCGTGCCCTTCGTCGCAAACGGCTGGTTCGCCGGCCGGGCACGCGGCACAGTCCATGCCACGAAACCTGCTCACCCCACTTTTTATTCAAGGAGAAATCATGCTGGCACAAATCATCATTCACACCCCGCTCTGGGTCTGGGGCCTGCTGCTGGCGCTGCTCGCGCTGGGACTGAACCAGATGTTCGCGCGCACGGTGACGCTGCGCCGCAGCACCCTGTTGCCGCTCATCATGGTCGCGCTGTCGCTGAACGGGACGGTGTCCGCGTTCGGCACCGCGCCGCAGGTGTTGCTGGCATGGCTGGTGGCGGGCGTGCTGACCGGCGCGCTGGTGCTGCAGCGCCCGCTGCCGCCCGGCACCCGCTTTGACGCGCCGAGCCGGCGCTTCACCGTGCCGGGCAGCGCCGTGCCGCTCGTGCTGATCGTCGGCATCTTCGTCGTCAAATACGGCGTGGGCGCGACCCTGGCCGTGCAGCCGGCGCTGGCCCACAGCACCGGCTTCCGGCTCGCCTTTGGCGCGCTGTACGGCGCCTTCAGCGGGGTGTTCGCGGCGCGCGGCTTCCGGCTGTGGCGCCTGGCGCTGCG
>SCRU01000158.1 GCA_004323695.1 Burkholderiaceae bacterium | reverse complement strand
ATGCCTTCGTGCGCGAGCTGCAGGCGGCAGTCGATCAGGCGCGCCTTCTCGGCGCCGTACTGCAGCGCCTTGCGCGGAATCTCGTCGTAGTCGGGCTCGTCGGGCTGGCCCAGGTTGGCGGTGTAGGCATAGGGGATGGCGCCCCCCCGCTTCATCCAGAGCAGCGCGGCGCTGGTGTCCAGGCCGCCGGAGAAGGCGATGCCGACCTTCTGGCCGGCGGGCAGGTTCTGCAGAATGGTGGCCATGGTGCGGTTTTCCGGTTCAGCCGAAATGGCAGATGTAGTGGTAGGCGGCGGCCCCTGGGGCCACGCGGATGTCGAACCTGGCGTTGCCGGGCACGCTGAATTTCTCGCCGGGGCCGGACTTTACCCAGGTGTCGCTGCCGGCCAGCTTGTATTCGCAAACGCCGGCCACGCCTTCCATGGTCTCGGGCGCGCCGGTGGCAAAGGTCAATGTGGCGGGCAGGATCACGCCGACCGATTTCTTCGTGCCGTCGGGCAGGGTGATGCCGTGGCTGACGCATTTGCCGTCGAAGTAAACGCTGGCCTGGGTCGCGACGGACACGCCGTCGATTTTTTCGGTGCTCATGGAGATTAGGTGACTTTCCTGGCTGCGCCCGGCGGTGGCGCCGTGGGCGGGGACGCCAATTTTAGAGTACGGGCGCGGATCGGACGGCGCCGCGGGCCTGAATCCAATGCCCGGGGGTTTGCGTAAAGGATGAGAGGCCCGACAATCGCGTCATGGCCCAAGAAAACAACGACCTTCAAATGATTGCCCTGATCGACCGCCTCCCGCCCCACGGGGCCGATGCCCAGGCGGCGCTGCGCGAGTTGTACGACATGACTTGCGCCAAGCTGTACGGTGTGGCCTTGCGCGTGGTCGGCAACCGCGACTGGGCCGAGGATGTGCTGCAGGAGGCTTACCTGAACATCTGGCGCATCGCGGGAGACTACCGCGCCGCGCTGAGTCCGCCCATGGCCTGGATGGGCGTGGTGGTGCGCAGCCGCGGGCTCGACTTCCTGCGCCGGCGCGCGAGCCAGCGGGCGGATCAGGGCCAGGAACTCGACGACATGGTGAACGAAACCGTGGCCAGCGACGCCCCGAGCCCGATGGACACCACGCAGGCCAGCGAACAGTCCTGGGCACTGCACGAATGCCTGCGCCAGTTGGAGGCGAGGCAGCGCGAGGTGGTCAGCCTGGCCTACCTGCGCGACCTGAGCCACAGCGAACTGGCAGCCCAACTGCAGTTGCCGCTGGGCACGGTCAAGACCTGGATCCGGCGCGGGCTGGAGCAGTTGCGCGGCTGCATGGCGCGTTTTGCCTGAAGCATCAACATGAATATTCTTGAGAACCCCCCGTTGCTGGATCAACTCGCGGCCAGCTACGCGCTGGGCACATTGCGCGGTGGTGCGCGCCGCCGCTTCGAGGCCCTGGCGCGGACCAGCGCCACCGTGCGCGCGAGCGCCCTGATCTGGCAGGAGCGCTTCGCATCGCTGACCGAGTTGCAGGCCAGCGAGGCGCCCAGCCCGAATGTGTGGAAGCGAATTCAGAATCTGGTCGCGCTCCAGGCGCAGACTCACGTCGCGCCGGCCGCGCCGCCGGAGACGCCCATGTTCGACCGGCTCCGCCATGCGTTGGGGCTCTGGCGCGGCGCCGCGTTCGCGGGCGCCCTCGCCGCGGTCGCTGCCGTGCTGGTGGGTGTGAACCTGAATCACCGGTACGAGGCGCAAAACAGCCAGCTTGCGCTGGTGACGCAGCAGAAGGCCGAAGCGGCGCGGCAAAACGCGCAGCTCGCGGCCCGGCTCAAGGCGGCGCCGGAAATCCAGTACGTGTCCGTGCTGGTTGACGACAAAAATGCACCGTCGATGCTTGCGACCTTCGATCCGAAAAGCCAGACGCTCACGCTCAAGCGGGTCGGCGACTACCGCGAGGCACCGGACAAGTCCCTGCAGCTGTGGGCGGTTCCCCCGTTCGGCAAGCCTGAATCGCTGGGCGTGCTCAGCAATGCCAAGGTGATCCATCTGTCGGCGCAGGAGGATGAAGTGAGAAATGTGCCGACCCTGGCAATCACCCTGGAAGCCAAGGGTGGCGTTCCGCCCGGCGAATCAGCCCGGGGACCTGTGGTGTTCAAGGGGGCGTTGCTGCAGACGACGCTATGATTAACGTAGCGTAGGGTCATTTTTCATCAAGGGCTATCGGCCTGAAAGACTGATAAATCAGACAGATTGACACGGCGTGTCAAGGCACCCGCGCGGCCCAGGCGCCCGCGTCGAAGCCCACGGTGACCTGGGTGCCCCAGTCAACGACCGGCCGCTTGATCACGCTGGGATGGGCATGCATCAGCGCGCTGGCGCTGGCCGCGTCGGTCACGCCCGACCGGGTGGCCGCGTCGAGCGTGCGCCAGGTCGTGCCGCGCCGGTTCACCAGCGGTTCCCAGCCCACGGCTTCGATCCACGCGTGCAACTCGGCCTCGGGCACGCCCTGCTTCCTGAAGTCGTGAAACCGGTAGTCCACGCCCTGATTCGCGAGCCAGGCGCGCGCCTTCCTGACGGTGTCGCAGTTCGTGATGCCGTACAGGGTGATCATGCAAGGCTCCGGCTCGGTGATGGCATGCGGGGATTTTGCTGCATTCCCTGCTGCGCAGGTGCGAGAGCCGTGCGCGGCGCACCGACTCGCCGGGCGAGCGCAGGGCTTTTGTCGGTGCGCCGGATCGTTTCGGCGGTTTCGCGCGGACAATAGGCGCCCGTATGAACACACTGCAAGACTGGCTGGCGCACTGCGAGCGCCTGCACCCCAAAACCATCGACCTCGGGCTGGATCGCGTGCGCCAGGTCGCCGAGCGCATGGCGATCCGTTTCGACTGCCCGGTGATCACCGTGGCGGGCACCAATGGCAAGGGCTCCACCTGTGCCATGCTCGAAGCTATTCTGCTGCAGGCCGGCTACCGCACCGGGGTCTATACCTCGCCCCATCTGGTGCATTTCGAGGAGCGGCTGCGGCTGCGCGGCGAGATCGTCGATGCTACTGATTTGATAGTTGGCTTTGAAAACGTGGAGCGGGCCAGAGGCGATATTTCGTTGACCTACTTTGAATTTTCGACACTCGCGATTCTGGACGTGATGGTGCGCTCGAATCTCGAGGTGGCGATTCTGGAAGTGGGCCTGGGCGGGCGTCTCGACGCGGTCAACATCATCGATACCGACTGCGCAATCATCACCAGCATAGACCTCGATCACATGGAACTGCTGGGTCCGGACCGCGAGAGCATCGGCTTCGAGAAGGCCGGCATCATGCGTTCTGGCCGGCCCGTGATCGTGAGCGATCCGGTGCCGCCGCAAAGCGTGCTCGATCGTGCGCAGGCGCTGGGCGCCGATCTGTGGCGCTTCGGTGTCGATTTCAATTATTCGGGCGACAAGCTGCAGTGGGGCTGGGCGGGGCGCGGGCGGCGCTACAGCGGCCTGGCGTATCCGGCGTTGCGCGGCGCGAATCAATTGATGAATGCCTCGGGCGTGCTGGCTGCGCTGGCCGCGCTGCGCGAGCGCCTGCCCGTGACCGCGCAGGCGGTGCGCAACGGCCTGGCCATGGTCGAACTGCCCGGGCGCTTTCAGATCGTTCCGGGTCAGCCCTCGCTGGTGCTGGACGTGGCGCATAACCCGCACGCCGTGGCGGCGTTGGCGGCGAATCTGGACGCCATGGGTTTCTTCCAGACCACCCATGCCGTTTTTGGCGTCATGGCCGACAAGGATCTGATGCCGATGCTGGACCGCATGGGTCCGCTGGTGGACCGCTGGTATTTCACCGATCTGCCCACGCCGCGGGCGCAAGGCGCTGCCCAATTGATGGCCATCTGGGAATCGCGTGAAACGGGTAAAAATGTGCTCGCCAGCGCCTGGCCGGATCCGGTTGCAGCCCTGCAAGCGGCGGTCGCGGCGGCAGGCCCCGCTGATAGAATCGTGATCTTTGGATCGTTCTATACCGTGGGCGGCGTCCTGAAAGACGGGATTCCCCGCCTTCACGCCAAACACCTGAGCGCCTGAGTCTGCATTTCATGGCTTTTTTCAAGTTTCCGAGGCCCGATCAGAAGCGCGGCAAGGACAAGGCGCCAGTCGCTGTGCGGGCCGAAAGCATCGAGGCGATGCGCCGGCGTGCCAAGCACCGGCTGATTGGCGCGGCCGTGCTGGTACTGATCGGCGTGGTGGGTTTCCCGCTGGTGTTCGACACCCAGCCGCGCCCGATCGGGGTGGACATTCCGATCCAGATCCCGGACAGGAACCAGGTCAAACCGCTGGTCATTCCGCCGTCACCCGTCGCTGCGGCGACGAGCAATCCGGCCGCGGCAACCGTCCAGCCGGCCATGCCGGTGGCTGCCGCGTCCAGCGCAGCCGCGCAGGTACCCCCGCCTGCCAGCCTGGGCGCCAAAGAGCAGATCGTTCCCGAGGTGCCCGCACGGGCGCCCGAGACCCCGGCCGGGAACGCAACGCGCGCGACGGTGGCGAAGGCCGAACCCCGGCGGGCTCCCGAACCGTCACCCAAGCCCGCGCCGAAGGCGGCTGTCCAGGCTGCCGACTCGGCCCGGATCGAGGCCCTGCTGAACGACAAGGCGGCGGCGCCACCGGCCGCCAGCGAATCCGGCCGCTTCGTGGTGCAGGTGGGTGCGTTTGCAGACGCCGCCAAGGCCCGCGAGGCGCGCCAGAAGGTTGAAAAAGCCGGCCTGAAGACCTATACGCAAGTCGTGCAGACCAAGGACGGCGCGCGCACCCGGGTGCGCGTGGGACCGTTCAGCAGCCGCGCCGAAGCGGACAAGGCCGCCGGGAAAATCAAGGGGCTGGCACTGCCCGCCGCCATCCTCACCCTGTAGGGCGAGATGCCCGCGATGGCCGCTTTGGACTGGATCTTGCTGGCGGTGTTGCTGTTGTCCCTGGTGTTGGGGGCGTTGCGCGGGCTGGTTTATGAGGCCATGTCGCTGCTGGCGTGGATCGTAGCGTTCTGGCTGGCCCAGTGGTACGCGCAGGATGCGGCGCAGAAGTTGCCGCTGGGCAGTGTTTCGGAACCGCTGCGCCATGCGGCAGGGTTTGTGGTGGTGTTTGTGGTCGCGGTGTTTGCGGGGGGGCTGGTGGCCTGGCTGACCAAGAAGCTGGTCGAAGCGCTCGGGCTGCGTCCGGTGGATCGCACGCTCGGCGCCGCATTCGGCCTGCTGCGCGGAGCCGTCTTGCTGCTGGCGGTGGCGGTTGTGGTGAATTTGACCGCGCTCAAGGCGAGCCCCTGGTGGCAGGGGTCGCAGGGGGCTGCGGTGTTGACATCGGCACTCAAGGAATTGAAGCCGGTGCTGCCGGAAAATTTTGGAAGGTATCTTCCTTCATGAGGGTCACTCCATGTGCGGAATCGTCGGCGTTGTCAGCAGCGCTCCAGTCAACCAGCTGATCTACGACACCTTGCTGTTGTTGCAGCACCGGGGGCAGGATGCCGCCGGCATTGCGACCCAGCAACAGCGCAAGTTCTTCATGCACAAGGCCAAGGGCATGGTGCGCGACGTGTTCCGCACCCGCAACATGCGCGCGCTGCCCGGCAATTGCGGCCTGGGCCAGGTACGCTACCCGACCGCCGGCAATGCCTACAGCGAGGAAGAGGCCCAGCCGTTCTATGTGAATGCACCGTTCGGCATCGTGCTGGTGCACAACGGCAACCTGACGAATGCGCAGGCCCTGAAGGCGGAAGTCTTCCTGACGGATCACCGGCACATCAACACCGAGAGCGATTCCGAAGTGCTGCTCAACGTGCTGGCGCACGAGCTGGACCAGGCGACCCGCGGGTTGCCGCTCAAGCCTGAAGATGTGTTTGCAGCGGTGCGCCAGGTGCACCGGCGTGTGCGCGGCTCTTACGCCGTGATTGCGATGATTGCCGGGCAGGGCCTGCTGGCTTTTCGCGACCCGTTCGGCATTCGCCCGCTGTGCATGGGCAGCGGCCGGGGCTCGGTCGTGCTGGCCAGCGAATCGGTGGCGCTCGAGGGTACCGGACACAAGTTTGAGCGCAATGTGGAGCCCGGTGAAGCCGTTTTTGTCGACCTCGCGGGAACGGTTCATGCACAGCAATGCGCACAGTCGCCGCAAAAGTTCCCCTGCATTTTCGAGTACGTCTATCTGGCGCGGCCCGACTCGGTGCTGGACGGCATCTCGGTTTACCAGGCGCGGCTGAATCTGGGTGAAGCGCTGGCCAAGCGCGTGATCTCGACCGTGCCGCCGAGCGAAATCGATGTGGTCATTCCCATCCCCGAGTCGAGCCGCCCCAGCGCGACCCGGCTCGCGCATCTGCTGGGCCTGCCGTACCGCGAGGGTTTCGTGAAGAACCGCTATGTGGGGCGCACCTTCATCATGCCGGGGCAACAGGCGCGCGAGCGATCGGTGCGCCAGAAGTTGCACGCCATCGGCAGCGAGTTCAAGGGCCGCAATGTGCTGCTGGTGGACGACTCCATTGTGCGCGGCACCACCAGCCGCGAGATTGTGCAGATGGCGCGCGATGCCGGCGCCCACAAGGTTTTTCTGGCCAGCGCGGCGCCGCCGGTGCGCTATCCCAACGTGTACGGCATCGACATGCCGACCAAGGACGAGTTGGTGGCGCACGACCGCACGGTGGAGCAGATCCGCGAGATCATCGGCTGCGACGCATTGATCTACCAGGATGTGGATGCGATGAAAAAGGCCATCGGCTCGCTCAATCCCCTGATCACGGGCTTCGACGCCTCCTGCTTTGACGGCGTGTACGTCACCGGTGACATCACGTCCGACACCATCGCACGGCTGCACGAACAGCGCGTCGGCACGCAGGAGGGTGACGAGGACACCTCGCGCCTGGTTCTGCCGAATGCCCAGGAAGTTTGAAAGAGGTTTGCCCCGTGACTGAAAGAGCATTGCCCCCCAATTTGCACCGCGACACGCTGGCCGTGCGCGTGGCCGTGGACAAAAGCCAATATGGCGAGAATTCCGAGGCGCTGTATTTGACCAGCAGCTTCGTGCAGCCCGATGCCGAGACGTCGGCGCGCCGCTTCGCCGGCATCGAACAGGGCTACACGTACACGCGCACCGCGAACCCGACGGTTGCAAGCTTCGAGCAGCGCCTGGCGGCACTGGAAGGGACGGAGGCCGCGATCGGCGCCTCCAGCGGCATGGGGTCGATCCTCATGATGTGCATGGGTCTGCTCAAGGCCGGCGACCATGTGGTGTGCTCGCGCTCGGTGTTCGGCTCGACGCTGGGCCTGATCGGCAATCTGTTTGGCAAGTTCGGCGTCGAAACCAGCTTTGTGTCGCAAACCGACATTGCCGAATGGCGCGCGGCGCTGCGACCCGCGACCCGTTTATTGTTTGCCGAGACACCGACCAATCCGCTGACCGATGTGTGCGACATCCAGGCGCTCGCGGATCTGGCGCACAACGCCGGTGCGCTGCTGGTGGTCGACAACTGCTTTTGTTCGCCGGCGTTGCAGCGGCCCACCGAGCTGGGCGCCGATCTGGTGATCCACTCGGGTACCAAGTACCTCGATGGCCAGGGGCGTGTGCTGGCCGGCGCCATTTGCGGCTCCGGGGCGTTGATCCACGACGTATTCGCCCCGGTGGTACGCACCGCCGGCATGGCGCTGTCACCGTTCAATGCCTGGGTTGTGCTCAAGGGCATGGAGACGCTCGGTATCCGCATGCGGGCACATAGCACCGGCGCGCTGGCGCTGGCAAACTGGCTCGAAGCGCAGCCCGGCGTGGCGCGTGTCTATTACCCTGGCCTGGCTTCGCACCCGCAGCACGAACTCGCCATGCGTCAGCAGTCGGGCCAGGGTGGCGGCGTGGTCTCGTTTGATGTGCGGGCTCCGTCGCCGGGAGCCGCGCGCCGCAACGCGTTCCATGTGGTCGACAGTACGCTGGTGTGCAGCTTCACGGCGAATCTGGGCGACACCAAGACCACCATTTCCCATCCGGCGACGAGTTCCCATGGACGGCTGACCGAGGCGCAGCGGCAGGCGGCGGGCATCGGCCAGGGCCTGATCCGCGTCGCGGTCGGGCTGGATCACATCGAGGACATTCAGGCCGACCTGCTGCGCGGCCTGGACGCGCTGACCTGAATCTTGCATGACAACAAAAATCCGTACCCGCTTCGCGCCCTCGCCCACGGGCTTCATTCACCTGGGCAACATCCGCTCCGCGCTGTACCCATGGGCGTATGCGCGCGCGAACGGCGGCGACTTTATTTTGCGCATCGAGGACACCGATCTGGAACGCTCGACCCAGGCCGCCGTCGACGTCATCATCGAGGGCATGCGCTGGCTTGGGCTTGACTACGACGAAGGACCGTTCTACCAGATGCAGCGCATGGACCGCTACAAGAGCGTGTTGGCCGAGCTGCAGGCGGCCGGGCAGGTGTACCCCTGTTACATGAGCGTGGCCGAGCTCGACGCGCTGCGCGAACGCCAGATGGCCGCGAAAGAAAAGCCGCGTTACGACGGCACCTGGCGCCCCGCGCCGGGCAAGACGCTACCCGTCGTGCCGGCGGGCGTGCAGCCCGTGCTGCGGTTCAAGAATCCGCACGGCGGCGCAGTGGCCTGGGACGACAAGGTCAAGGGCCGCATTGAGATCAGCAATGACGAACTCGACGACCTCGTGATCGCGCGCCCCGACGGCACACCGACCTACAACTTCTGCGTCGTGGTGGACGACATCGACATGGCCATCACGCACGTGATTCGCGGCGACGACCACGTCAACAACACCCCGCGCCAGATCAACATCTTCCGTGCCCTGGGCAAGGAGCCTCCGGTGTATGCGCATCTGCCTACCGTGCTGAACGAGCAGGGCGAGAAAATGAGCAAGCGCAATGGCGCGAAGCCCGTCACGCAGTACGCCGAGGAGGGCTACTTGCCCGACGCGATGGTGAACTATCTGGCGCGGCTGGGCTGGTCGCACGGTGACGACGAGATCTTCAGCCGCGCGCAGTTCCTGCAGTGGTTCAACCTGGACCACCTGGGCAAGAGCGCGGCGCAGTTCGACGAGGCCAAGCTGCGCTGGGTCAATGCACAGCACCTGAAGGCGATGGAAGGCGGCGCACTGGCGCCCCTGGTGGCTGCCCTGCTGCAGCGGCGCGGCATCACCGCCGACGAACGCCTGCCACGCATCTGTGCGCTGTTCAAGGACCGCTGTGAAACCACGGTGGCGCTGGCCGATTGGGCGGCGGCGTTCTATGCCGATGTGGCGCCCGCCGAGGCGGATGTTGCCCAGCATGTCACCAATGCCGTGCGTCCTGCGCTGCTCGCGTTGCGCGAGAAGCTGGCCAGCGTGGCGTGGGACAAGGCATCGATCGCCGCCGCGATCAAGGAAGTGCTGGCCACGCACGGGCTGAAAATGCCCCAGCTGGCCATGCCCGTGCGCGTTCTGGTGATGGGCGCCGCACACACGCCGTCGGTCGATGCCGTGCTGGAGCTGGCGGGCCGCGACTTGGTGCTGGCGAGGCTGCAGGCGCCGCAGGGTTTCGGGCTATAATCTGCGGCTCGACACGTGAGAGGGGGTATAGCTCAGCTGGGAGAGCGCTTGCATGGCATGCAAGAGGTCAGCGGTTCGATCCCGCTTACCTCCACCAACCAGGTGTCGAGTGGGAAATTTTCGGGATGCGTTCCAAGGTTTTGACCCTATCGTCTAGAGGCCTAGGACATCACCCTTTCACGGTGAGTACCGGGGTTCGAATCCCCGTAGGGTCGCCAGAATTCGCTGCAAGGCGAACCGGGCAACAAGTCGGTAACGGCCACTGGAAACAGCGGCAGCTTGACTCGCAAGAGTGAACGTTATCTACCAGGAGTGGTAGTTCAGTTGGTTAGAATACCGGCCTGTCACGCCGGGGGTCGCGGGTTCGAGTCCCGTCCACTCCGCCAATGAAATCAAGGGGCTGGCTCGGATGGGCTAGCCCTTTTCTTTTGGATATTCCGGATTTGGAATATTCCGGGTCAGCGG
>SCRU01000157.1 GCA_004323695.1 Burkholderiaceae bacterium | reverse complement strand
GTTTTCCGCCCAGTCGGTCTGCATCACGCCCAGCTTGCGATCGTCCTTTGCCAGCGTGAATCCGTTTTCCTGCCAGAAGTCGCTTACCGGGTTCCAGAGCTGGTCGGCCGGCCGGTCCACTACCAGCCAGTAATCGTTGCCATCGTGCTCGATATGCATGTCGCCCAGCCTGGAAATGGCGGTCGCTTGGTCCGCCGGCTTGGCGGCGACCTGCGCGCTGTCATAGCTGTTCGCCGAAACCGTCGCGCCGGGCACCGCATACTGATTGTTGGGCGCCAGTTGCGTCAGGTCCGGGGGCACCTCCAGGCCGGTGGATTTGCTGGCGCTCTTGTAGTCGATCTTGTCGGTCTGGAGCACGGAGCAGGCGCTCAGTGCCAGCGCAAGGCCGAGCAGGGTCAGTTTTGCAAATTGATTCACGTGAAATTCCATTGGGTAGAGTGGTGGCGGTCAGAGCAATCCAGCCGAGCGCAAGGCGCCCTCGACCACGATTTCGCTGGCTGGCGCGATCGGGGTCATGGGCAGGCGCAGCGTGCCGCCGCACAGTCCCATGCGGGCCATGGCCCACTTGACGGGCATCGGGTTGGCTTCCACGAACAGATGCTTGTGCACCGGCATCAGCTGGCGCTGGATTTCCATGGCGCGCCGGGCATCGCCCGCGATAGCGGCCACGCACAGCTCGTGCATCAGGCGCGGCGCGATATTCGCCGTGACGCTGATATTGCCCTTGCCACCGCACAGCATCAACGCGACCGCGGTCGGGTCGTCGCCCGAATACACGGAAAACCCCTGCGGCACGTCACGGATCAGCCACTGGGCGCGTTCGATATCGCCGGTGGCCTCCTTGATGCCGACAATGCCCGGTACCTGCGCGAGCCGCAGCACGGTGTCGTGGGCCATGTCGGCAACCGAGCGCCCGGGCACGTTGTACAACACCATGGGCAGATCCACGGCTTCGGCAATGGCCTTGAAGTGCCGGTACTGGCCTTCCTGGCCCGGCTTGTTGTAGTAGGGCACCACCTGCAGGTGGCAGTCGGCGCCGACCTGCTTGGCAAAGCGTGTGAGTTCGATCGCCTCCGAGGTCGAGTTGGCGCCGCAGCCGGCCATGACGGGCACCCGGCCCCTGGCCTGTTCGACTGACACGCGGATGATTTCGCAGTGCTCCTGGACGTTCAGCGTGGGCGACTCGCCCGTGGTGCCGACCACGCCGATGCAGTCGGTGCCTTCCGCCACGTGCCAGTCGATCAGCTTGCGCAGGGTGGGGTAGTCCACGCTGCCGTCTTCCTGCATCGGGGTCACGATCGCCACGATGCTGCCGGTAATGGGTGTCATGTCCGCTGCCTGAAACGGTAAACCAGCATTCTAACTAGACCCCCACGTAGACCCCCACGCTTGTCGCTTCGCGTACGGCGCTGCCCCCCGAGGGGGCTAAATTTCCTTGGGGCGGCCCGGCGGAAATTTGAGCTGGTACCGCGCCGGGAGTTCCCGGGCGCTCTCGCGCGCGGCCACGATGCGCTGCACGAAACGATCCGGGCCTTGCAGAAAACCGTCCTCGAACGCCACCACGCGCAGGCCCGCGCACGCGGCAAGCAACTCGCCCGGCTGCAGCAGAAAGTCTGCGCGCGAAGGCTTGCCCACGGTCTCGTTGCCAGCCGCAAACGTTTCGTAAATCAGCACGCCGCCGGGCGCGACGCTGCCGACAATGGCCGGCAGCAGCGGGCGCCACAGGTAATTGGTGACGACGACCGCATCGAACGTGCCGTGGCGCCCATTCACCGGAAACGGCCAGGGCCCGCCCTCGAGATCCGCCAGCACCACCTCGGCATTTCCGGATGCGATCAGGTCTGCTACTGATTTTGTATCGTCCGGCGACCAATCCACCCCGACGACGGGGTGATTTTGCTCTGCAAACCAGCGCAGATGGCGACCGTGGCCGCAGGCCACATCGAGCACGGTGCCGCGCGGCGGCACCAGATGCGCCCAGCGCTGGACCCATTCGGAGGGCGCCAGCGTGCCGTGGGCGCTGAGAGGGGGCTTCATTTCAATGCGGTTTGACATCGTCCTTGAGCGCCGCGAGCGCCATGTTTTCCACCACGGCGGGCGCCAGCAGCTTCAGCCAGCGCCCAATGCCGCTGCGCCGGCCCATCACCACCTCGCGCCGGCGCCGCTGCATGCCGTCGATGATCAGGCGCGCGCATTCCGGCACGCTCATGGCTTCGTCTTCTTTCAGGCCGCTGGCGCCGGCCGCCACGCCGGCCGCGTTGAAGCCGCGGTAGCGTGTCTGGGTCGCCACAACACCCGGATAGGCAACGGTCACGCTCACGCCCGCAATCTTGAGTTCCGCGCGCAGTGCCTCGAAAAACCCCGTCATGGCAAATTTGCTCGCGCTGTAGGCAGTGCGCCCCGGGACCCCGATCAACCCGGCCAGCGAGGACACCGCCACGATGCTGCCGCGCGTGGCCTTGAGGTGCGGCAGTGCCGCGTGCGTGCACCAGACGGCGCCCCACAGATTGATGCGCATCAGCTCCTCGTACCAACCCATATCCTCGGCCTTGACGTCAGCGAACAGCGCATGGGCTGAGCGGCCCGCGTTGTTGATCAACGTGTCGATGCGGCCGAATTTTTCCATTGCGCTGGCCATCAAATGCCGGCACTGCGCTGGTTGCGACACGTCGGTCCCGACGGTCAAGGCGCTGGCCCCGTGCGCCGCGCATTCGCTCGCGACCTGATCCAGCAAGTCCTGGCTGCGCGCCGCCAGCACCAGGGCCACGGCAGCGCCGTGCGAGGCCGCGAGCTGGCGCGCCATCTCGGCACCGATGCCGTCGGAGGCGCCGGTGATGACAATGGTTTTCATGCGGTTGCCGGTGTTCTGGTCATGCCCAAGTGTAGGGGGAAGGGCTGCGGCGGGGGACATGACGAATCCGTTTCGAGGGGGTGGGCGCGTTGGCGGCGGATCATGTTCAAGCTGTAATTGCATCCAGTGATTCGGGCGGGTCGGACTACAATCCGCCGCTATGGCAACCAACCCCGCAGTCAAACCGCCCGAGTATGTGGAAGGCTCGATCCGCGTCCTGAAAGGCCTGGAGCCGGTCAAGCAGCGCCCGGGCATGTACACCCGCACCGACAATCCGCTGCACGTGATCCAGGAAGTGCTCGACAACTCGGCCGACGAGGCGCTGGCCGGTCATGGCAAGAAAATCCGGGTCACGCTGCACCAGGACGGCTCGATCAGTATCGAAGACGACGGCCGCGGCATCCCGTTCGGCCTGCACCCCGAAGAAAATGCGCCGGTGATCGAGCTGGTGTTCACGCGGCTGCACGCGGGCGGCAAGTTCGACAAGGGCTCTGGCGGGGCCTACAGTTTTTCGGGCGGTCTGCACGGCGTGGGTGTCTCTGTCACTAACGCGCTGGCGAAGCGGCTGGAGGCCACGTCATACCGCGAGGGCCAGGTGGCGCGTCTGGTGTTCGCGGGCGGCGACGTGATCGAGCCGTTACTGCTGCGCCCTGCGGGCGAAGGCGACCGCAAGTCCGGCTTGACGGTTCGCGTCTGGCCCGATGCGAAGTACTTCGAATCGGCCGTGCTGCCAACCCATGAGCTGGCGCACCTGCTGCGCAGCAAGGCGGTGCTGATGCCGGGCGTGACGGTGACGCTGACCGTCGAGAAGACCCGCGAGGTGCAGACTTGGGCTTACAAGGGCGGCCTGCGCGACTACCTGATGCAGGAGCTCAACGCCGACCCGGTGATCCCGTTGTTCGAGGGCGAGGGCTTTGCTGACGCGGGGCACGACAGCTTTGCCGAAGGCGAGGGCGCGCAGTGGTGCGTGGCCTTCACCGAAGACGGCCAGCCGGTACGCGAGAGCTACGTCAACCTGATTCCCACCAGCGCTGGTGGCACGCACGAGAGCGGCCTGCGCGACGGGCTGTTCACCGCGGTCAAGAGCTTCATCGACCTGCATTCGCTGCTCCCCAAAGGTGTCAAGTTGCTGCCCGAGGATGTGTTCGCGCGCGCCAGCTATGTGCTCTCGGCCAGGGTGCTCGACCCGCAGTTCCAGGGCCAGATCAAGGAACGGCTGAACTCGCGCGATGCGGTGCGGCTGGTCTCCAGCTTCGTGCGCCCTGCGCTGGAGCTGTGGCTCAACGAGCATGTCGAATACGGCAAGAGGCTGGCCGAACTCGCGATCCGCGCGGCACAGACGCGCCAGAGGGCCGGCCAGAAGGTGGAAAAACGCAAGGGCTCGGGCGTGGCCGTGCTGCCGGGCAAGCTGACCGACTGCGAGAGCAAGGATTTGACCTACAACGAGGTGTTTTTGGTCGAGGGCGATTCGGCCGGCGGCAGCGCCAAGATGGGGCGCGACAAGGAAAGCCAGGCTATCCTGCCGCTGCGCGGCAAGGTGCTCAACACCTGGGAGGTCGAGCGCGACCGGCTGTTTGCGAACACCGAAATCCACGACATCGCGGTCGCGATCGGCGTGGACCCGCATGGCCCTGCCGACACACCGGACCTGAGCGGATTGCGCTACGGCAAGATCTGCATTCTGTCGGACGCCGATGTCGACGGCTCGCACATCCAGGTGCTGCTGCTCACGCTGTTCTTCCGGCATTTCCCCAAGCTGATCGAGGCCGGCCATGTGTTCGTGGCGCGCCCGCCGCTGTTTCGCGTTGATGCGCCCGCGCGCGGCAAGAAGCCTGCCTCCAAGGCCTATGCGCTGGATGAGGGCGAGCTGACTGCGATTCTGGACAAGCTGCGCAAGGAGGGTGTGCGCGAGTCCGCCTGGACCATCAGCCGCTTCAAGGGACTCGGCGAAATGAACGCCGAGCAGTTGTGGGATACCACGCTCAATCCCGACACGCGCCGCCTGCTGCCGGTGCAGCTCGGCGCGCTGGATTTTTTGCAAACCGAGAGCCTGATCACCAAGCTCATGGGCAAGGGCGAGGCCGCCGCGCGACGCGAACTCATGGAGCTGCACGGCGACGCCGTGGAAGTCGATATCTGATGGCAGCCACCGGCCCGGCGCGCGCGGCGCGGACCCCGCGCGATTCAAACGCCAGACGCTGGCCGTAACGACCCGGAGCAATGGCCATGCAATTTGTGCTCAATCCAGGTGTCTTTGCCCTTGGCGTCGCGGTCGGCGGACTCGGACTGGTCGTGCTGCTGAGCCTGATCATTTCCTATGCCTACGACGAACGCACCCTGCTGATGCTGGGCGTCTATGTGTTGCTCATGGCGGCAGCAACGCTGCTGGAGCAGCGATGGGTCGCCAGCGTTGCGCTGATCAAGAACCTGCTGTTGATCATCGGTCCGGCGCTGGTCACGGCTCTGGTCGCCTACCTGCTCAGCGTCCGCGATCCTGGCCGGGCGGTCCGGGCCGTCTTTTTCGCCGTGGGGCTCGTCACCCTGGGCTTGCTCGCGTTGTATATCCTGTCTGCGCCGGTTGACGTGGCCCGGGCTGCGGCACTGGCCTGGGCCATCGTGATGGTGGTGTTTGTCCTCTACCTGGTCGCACGGTCCTGGGACACCACCGGGCCCTGGAAGTGGTGGCTGCTGGTGGGAGAGGTCGCGGGGCTGGCTGCGTCGGCGGGTCTGCTGACGGGATTGGCAGATGTTCAGCCGGCTTACTGGCCGGTGGTGCTGATGATTCTTGTCCAGGTGCCGCCGATCTACCTGTCGCTCGTGTGGCGCAGCCGTCTGCTCAACGAAAGCCGCCTGCGCAGCCTGTCGGCGAACGTGACAGACCCGTTGACCGGGCTGGCGACCACCATGGTGCTGGTGGAGCGGTTGATGCGCGTGACTTCGCGAACGGCGCAGCAGATCAACTCCAGAAATGCGCTGTTCATCATCGAGGTGCAGAACTGGCAGGCGCTGCTGAACGAGATGGGTGCCGAATTCAACGAAAAGCTGTTGCTGGAGGCCGCGATGCGCCTGCGCCGAGCGATTGGCGACAACGACCTGGCGGCGCGCATCGGCGGTGGCCGCTTTGCGATTGTCGCGCAGGGCCTGCGAAGCGATGAAGAGGTGAACGCCCTGGCGACGCGCCTCGTGGTTAGCGGACTGCGCATCGACAGCCCGTTGCTGGAGCGCGTGGAATTCCGGTTCCGGGTGCTCGTGAGCCAGCTGAAAATCGACAAGCCCATGGTCTTGCGAGAGACGCACGAGTGGCTGGACCGGCTGACCGAGCAGTTCCTGCATTGGCCCCGTACGCACCGGTCGCGCAGCATCCTGGTCGTGGGCGAAGAAAACATTCACCAGCGCGGCAGTCCTGCGGTCGACGTGCCGTTCTGAGGTCCCGCAGGCAGCACCGCCTGCTGCCAACAATTTCCATCGTTCAACCGTATCAGCACGCCAATTCACACTTGTCATGGATCTTTTTACCGACGACAACTTGACGCCAGCCCCGGACTCCGCGGATCACGATTCGCTCGCCGCCTATGCCCAGCGTGCCTACCTCGAATACGCCCTCTCCGTGGTCAAGGGGCGGGCGCTGCCTGATGTATGCGACGGGCAAAAGCCGGTGCAGCGGCGCATCCTGTACGCGATGTCGCGCATGGGCCTGGGCTTCTCGGGCAACAGCGGCGCCAAGCCGGTCAAGAGCGCGCGCGTGGTGGGCGACGTGCTGGGTCGCTTTCATCCGCATGGCGACCAGGCTGCGTACGAGGCGCTGGTGCGCATGGCGCAGGACTTCAGCCAGCGCTACCCGCTGATCGACGGTCAGGGCAACTTCGGCTCGCGCGACGGCGACGGCGCCGCCGCCATGCGCTATACCGAGGCGCGGCTGGCCAGAATCACCAGCCTGCTGCTCGATGAAATCGACGAAGGCACGGTGGACTTCATCCCGAACTACGACGGCAGCACCGAGGAGCCGACGCAGCTGCCCGCGCGCCTGCCGTTCACACTGCTCAATGGCGCCAGCGGCATCGCGGTGGGCCTGGCGACTGAAATCCCGAGCCACAACCTGCGCGAGATCGCCGACGCCTGCGTCGCGCTGATCAAGATGCCAAAGCTGACCGATGACGAGTTGTTCGTTCTGGTTCCGGGCCCCGACTATCCCGGCGGCGGCCAGATCATCAGCGCTGCCTCCGATATCGCCGACGCTTACCGCAGTGGCCGCGGCAGCCTCAAGGTGCGTGCGCGCTGGAAGATCGAGGAGCTGGCGCGCGGCCAGTGGCAACTGGTCGTGACCGAGCTGCCCATCGGCGTCAGCACCCAGAAGGTGCTCGAAGAGATCGAGGAGTTGACCAATCCCAAGGTCAAGACCGGCAAGAAGGTCTTGAGTCAGGAGCAGACGCAGCTCAAGGCCAGCGTGCTGGCCGTGCTCGATGTGGTGCGCGACGAATCGAGCAAGGACGCCGCCGTGCGCCTGGTGTTCGAACCCAGGACCAGCCGCACCCTACAGCAGGAGCTGATTGCCACGCTGCTGGCGCACACCAGCCTGGAAACCTCCGCACCCGTCAACCTCACGATGGTGGGGCTCGATGGCCGGCCCACGCTGAAGTCGTTGCGACAGATGCTGCTGGAATGGATTGAATTCCGCCAGGCCACGGTGCAGCGCCGCTCCCGGCACAGGCTGGACAAAGTGCTGGACCGCATCCACATCCTGGAAGGACGCCAGCTGGTGCTGCTCAACATCGACGAGGTGATCGCGATCATCCGGCGCTCTGATGAGCCCAGGGCCGCGCTGATCGCGCGCTTCAAACTGAGCGACCGGCAGGCCGAAGACATCCTGGAAATCCGCCTGCGGCAGCTGGCGCGGCTGGAAGCCATCAAGATCGGGCAGGAGCTGGCGAGTCTGCGCGAGGAACAGGGCAAGCTCGATGAAATCCTCGGCAGCCCGGCCGCGCTGCGGCGCCTGATGATCAAGGAGATCGAGCAGGATGCCAGGCAGTTTTCCGACTCGCGCCGCACACTCATTCAGGCCGAGAAGAAAGCCGTGGCGGAGGTCCGGGTGGTGGACGAGCCGACCACCGTGGTGGTCTCGCAAAAGGGCTGGGTGCGCGCGCGCAGCGGCCATGGCCACGACGCGGCGGGCTTTGCCTTCAAGGCCGGCGATGGGCTTTACGGCACGTTCGAATGCCGCACGGTGGACACGCTCATTGTGTTCGGCAGCAACGGGCGGGTCTACTCGGTGCCGGTGGCCAGCCTGCCGGGCGCGCGCGGCGACGGCCAGCCCGTCAGCACGCTGATCGAGCTGGAGACCGGCACGCAGCCGCTGCACTACTTCGCCGGCCCGGCCGGGGCCACGCTGCTGCTATCGAGTACCGGCGGCTACGGCTTCCTGGCCACGGTGGACAACCTGGTCTCGCGCCAGCGCGCGGGCAAGACCTTCATCAGCGTGGGCGAGGGCGAAACCGTGTGCGCGCCGTCGCACGCGGCGAACGGCTCGGGCAGCCAGGCGCTGGCCCCCGCGACGCATGTGGCCTGTGCCTCGACCGGCGGGCGTATCCTGACCTTCGAGATCGGCGAGCTCAAGACGATGGAGAAGGGCGGGCGCGGCCTGATGCTGATTGATCTGGAGCCCAAAGACGCGCTGGCGGGCGCGGCAGCGTATACCCGCAGCGTGCGCATCGAGGGGCTGGGGCGCGGCGGCAAGGAGCGGGCGGAGACGCTGGAGATCCGCTCGCTGAACCATGCGCGGGCCGCGCGCGCGCGCAAGGGCAGAGCCGCGGATCTGGGCTTCAAGCCGGCGTCGATCCGGCGAGTTGAGTAGTCAAAGGGGCCGTTGGCCCTTATTTCGAAACATTCATCAGCTATCAATACGATAGTTGACGAGGTTTTATCGACTCAGGCCGATGCGGCGCCGTGCGCATGCGCCATCACGTCGATGGCCAGCGCCGAATGCGCATAGGCGCCGCCCGCGCGCATCTCGGCCGCTACCCAGATGGCTTCCATGATCTCCTGTTCGGTGGCGCCCGCCTTCAGCGCCGCTTGCGTATGGCCGCGGATGCAATATGGGCACTGCGTCACGTGCGCCACAGCGACCGCGATCAATTGCTTGGTTTTTCCCGGCAGGGAACCGTCGGCAAACACGCTGGCGCTGAATGCCCTGAAGGCTTCCAGCGGCTTGGGTGCGAGTTCACGGCGCTTGCGGGCGATCTCGGCGGTGGATTCAGGATAAAGGGACGTTTCCATGGTGGGGCTCCTGCCGGATGTGGATGGGTTCTTACTTCGCGTGCGCGGTCGCCGGCTGATAGACGCCCGCCTCGGAGCGGAACGGTATCGCCAGCCGGTTCCAGCCGTTGATGCCGATGATGGCGAGCGACAGGTCGACGATTTCCTTTTCGCCAAACTGGTGCCGCACCTGCTCGTACAGTTCGTCGGACACCTCGTGCCCGGCCAGTTGCGTGAGCGCCTCGGCCCAGGCCAGCGCGGCGCGCTCGCGTTCGGTGTAGAACGTGGTCTCGCGCCACGCCGGCAGCAGGTACAGGCGCTGCTCGGTTTCGCCCGCCGCGCGTGCATCCTTGCTGTGCATGTCCAGGCAATAGGCGCAGCCGTTGATCTGCGACACGCGCATTTTCACGAGTTCGAGCAGCGAATGTTCCAGCCCGCTCTTGCGCACAAACTGTTCCAGTCCCAGCATGACCTGGTAAGCGCCGGGCGACGCCTTTTTGTAATCGAGCCTTTCCTTCACGGGGTTCTCCTTGGAATGGTTGAAAAATGCGGATCGCCGCCTGCTCACACGCCGGCGCCGACGGCTCCCGGGGTCAACAGAAACTCGCGCAGGGCCACCGCGTTGTTTTGCGTTTCGTTGCGCGCGCCGTACACCAGCGTGATCGTGCCTTCGCGCGCCAGCGCGCGCAGCGCTTCGAACTGCTCCGCGTGCGGGCGCAACTCCGCCGCGTAGCGGCGGCGAAATTCCGGCCACAACTCGGGCTCGTGGCCATACCAATGGCGCAGTTCGGTGCTGGGCGACAACTCTTTCATCCATTGACTCAGCGCCAGCGCTTCCTTCTTGATGCCGCGCGGCCACAGGCGGTCGACCAGGATGCGCTGGCCGTCGGTGTCGGACGGTAGCTCGTAGGCGCGTTTGATCAGGATGTGACTCGCGGGAATTTTCGCACTCATGAAACGGTCCTCGCGGCGCCCGCGTCGGCGTCCCTGGCGCGTTCGAGCTCGACTTCCGCGCGCAAGCCTTCCAGGTCCCGATGCACCACCGCGACCGCCAGCTTGCGGCCCCCACGCCGGTAGGTCAGGGTGCAGTCCCGCGCGTCCAGAGAGCCGTCGATATCGACCTGATCCCAATCCTTCGCGTGGCCCACGTACGCCAGGGCAAAGTCATACTGTTCGGTCCAGAAAAAGGGCACGGCGTCGTAGCGCTCGCGCCGCCCCAGCATGTTGCGCGCGGCGGTCTGGCCCTGGCGCCCGGCCACGACCCAGTGCTCGACCCGGATGCGTTCGCCGCCTTGGCGATCTGGCCAGCTTGCGATGTCGCCCGCGGCGAAGACGCCGGCGGCGCTGGTCTGCAGGTACTCGTCTACCAGCACGCCGCGCTCGACCGCCAGGCCGGCCTGTTCGGCCAGTGCCGTAGCGGGGCGCACGCCCACCCCGATGACGACCAGATCCGCCGGCAATCTTTCGCCGTTTTGCAGCGTGACCTCGTGCGCGGCGATGTGCGACGCGCTGGTGCCCAGGTGAAATGCCACGCCGTGTTGTTCATGCAGCCTGCGAATGAAGTTACCCGCCTGCGTCCCCAGGATTTTCTCCATCGGGCAGGTCTCGAGCCCGACCACATGCACCTGGACATTGCGCGCGCGCAGCGATGCCGCCACTTCGAGTCCGATGAAGCTCGCGCCAATCACGACCACGCGCCGCGCATCCTGGGCGTGGCGGGCCAGCGCTTCACCATCGGCCTGGGTGCGCAGGTAGTGCACATGCGGTAAGTCGGCACCGGGAATCGGGAGCCTGACGGGCTCGGCGCCGGTGGCCAGCAGCAGCGCGCCATAGGTCAGCATGCTGCCGTCGGCCAGCTGCAACTGCCGCTTGGCCGTGTCGATGCGTGCAACGCGTGTGTTCAGGCGCAGCTCGATATGGTGTTCCGCAAAAAACTCGGGAGAACGCAGCGCCAGCCATTCCGCCGGCGCCGTGCCGGCCAGGAAGTTTTTCGACAGGTTCGGACGGTCGCAGGGCGGTGCCGCATCAGCGCTCAGCAGTGTGACGGGGCCGCGATAGCCTTCACGGCGCAGGGTGATGGCCGCCGCCTCGCCTGCCGTGCCACCGCCAATGATCACGATCGACTCGGGCTGACCGGGTGTTGCCGCGACAGCGCGGGCGGGTGCGTCGGCCTGCTTGCTAGTCACGTAGGCCTTGCCGCCGCGTTGCTCGACGCGCCAGCACGCAATCGGGCCGAGGGCCGGCGCGCGCAGTACCTCGCCGGTGCGCAGGCTGAACGCAGCGTGGTGCCATGGACAGCGCACCGTGTCACCCACAAGCAGGCCATCGCACAGCGGCGCGCCGTAGTGGGTGCAGGTCGCGCCGACGGCGAAAATTTCACTTCCGTGGCGCGCCAGGAGCACCGCTTCGCCCTGCGCGTGGCCGAGCAGCATGCCGTTCCCGGCAATGTCCGCCAGGGCGACACCGGCGCCGAAGTCTGGGCCTTCCAGGGGCGGATTTTCGTCACTCATGGCAGGCTCCCAAGGCACCGACGCGGGGCCGGTCGGTCGCGGGCGCAGTGCGTTTGCCGGCATCCGGCACTCCATCCGGGTAGCTCGCGCGTCGATATGCGGCCGGGAATATCAGATCTGGCGATTTCATGACCTGCCTCCTGCACTCAAAGGGGTACATAGAATACGCCCGGCGCGCGGCGCGATGGCGGAGTAGGGCCTTTGAAAGCGGGGCGATTCGCCCGCACTCATTGACCATCCAACCGGGGCATTAAAATCGTCTCAACCGTCGAGACTTGAGGAGATCTGACGCCCATGCCTCACGACACCGGTCCGCGGTGTGAAACGCGGCAAAGGTCTGGCGCATCAATGATGGGAGGACAGGCAGTCATGAAAAACAGAATATTGCAAAAGCCATTTCGCGCGGCGCTTGCGGCGCTGGTGTTCCTGCCGCTGATCGCGGTGGCGGCCGGCAATGACGGCGTGGCGGGCAACGGCTCCGCGACCGCCACTTCTCGGGGTGCCGAACTGTCGGCCGCCGCGGCGCGCGGCCAGAAGCTCGTGGCGGACCGCAGCATGGGGAACTGCCTGGCCTGCCACACGATGAAGGGCAGTGACGTTCCGAGCAACGTCGGGCCGGAGCTGACCAACATGAAGGCGCGCTTTCCCGATCCGCGGCAGCTGTATGCAATCATCTACGACGAGGAAACGCGCAACCCGCAGACCGTGATGCCGCCGTTCGGCAAGAATCTGATCCTGGACCCCCAGCAGATCAATGACGTCATCGCATTTTTGTATTCCGAATGAAACGTGAGCCGGAGAAAACATGTACCTACCCCACGAAGCAGTCCCGGGCATCGCTGATCCCGCAAGGCGGATCACGCTGAAGACCCTGGGTATTGCGGGCATTGGCATCGGCATCGGGTGCGGCCTGGCGATGCCGGCACTGGCGGCGAACGCCCCCGACTGGCCCGCCGATGCTTTCAGCAAGAAGAATGAGGCCGATGCGCTCAAGGCGCTGTACGGGAAGGCGGTGGAGAGTTCGGACAAGATTTCTCTCGAGGCGCCCGAGATCGCGGAGAACGGTGCGGTGGTGCCGGTGTCGGTGTCAGCGACGCTGCCCAATGTCACCTCGATTGCGTTTCTGGTGGCCGACAACCCGTTTACGCTGGCGGCGGTCTACAGAATTCCACCTGGCACTCAGGCTGCCGTGGATTGCCGGCTGAAAATGGGCAAGACCAGCAAGGTGATCGCCGTGGTGGAGTCCGGCGGCAAACTATACAGCGCGGCCAAGGACGTGAAGGTCACGCTCGGCGGCTGCGGCGGCTGAGCGGCGCTGCATCCATCCAGGAGTTCATATGGCATCCAGCATACGCATCAGGGCAATTGCCACCGGCAACAACGTGGTCGTGCAGTCGCTGATTCAACACCCGATGGATTCGGGGTTCATCAAGGACAGCAAGGGACAACTGATCCCGCCGCACTACATCGAGACCGTCACTTTCGAGCACAACGGCAAGAACATCTTCACGGCCGACTGGGGGCCGGCGGTGGCCAAGGATCCGTACCTGAAATTCAGCTTCGACGGCGGCAAGAAGGGTGACACACTGACGGTGAAATGGATCGATAACAAGGGTCAGAGCGACTCGGCCGACGCCACGATCGCCTGAGGGCAGGCGCGGCATGCACGATGGCTTCGGGCCGGAGGCGGCTCGCGTCAGAAAGGACATTGCAAGATGGAACTGCGGCGAATTTTGACGTGCCTGCTCTGGCTGTTTGCAGGCGCGGCCAGCAGCGCGGCCGGGGCTGCGACGCCGGCGGCTGTTGCAAGGACCGATCCCGCCGCGGACCTGCAGGCGTTCCAGAAATACTTCCATGAGCAGTTCCCCAACGTGCCGCCGGACGATTTCGTGAATGGGCCTTATTCCATGAACAAGGGCATGCGCGCGCAGTGGGAGCAGATCATGGCGTTTCCGCCCTACGATTTCGCGCTTGCCGACGGCAAGAAGCTGTTCGACACCCCGTTTGCCAATGGCAAAACCTATGCCGACTGCTTTGCGAACAAGGGGATCGGCATTCGGCAGAACTATCCCTACTTCGACCCCCAGCTCGGCCAGGTGGTCGACCTGCCGATGGCCGTCAACCTTTGCCGCACGGCCAACGGCGAGAAGCCGCTCAACCTGGAGAAAGGCCCGATGGCATCGATCACCGCCTACATGGCCTACACCTCGCGCGGCAAGCGCTTCGACATCAAGGTGCCTGATGACCCGCGCGCGCTCGCCGCTTATGACAACGGCAAGGAATATTTCTATACCCGGCGTGGCCAGCTGAACTTTTCCTGCGCGAGTTGCCATGTCGCGTCTGCCGGCAAGCGGCTGCGCGGCGACGTCCTGGCGCCGGCCATGGGGATTTTGGCGTCGTTTCCGATCTATCGCTCGGATTGGGGCAGCATGGGGACGATTCTGCGGCGTTTCGTCAGTTGCGACTCGCAGGTGCGGGCGGTGCCGCTCAAGCCGGACGACAAGGCCTATCGTAATCTCGAATACTTTCTGAGCTACATGGGAAACGGCTTGCCGGTTGCCGGCCCGGGTTCCCGGCCCTGACGGCCAGACCGCAAGGATGCAACCATGAAGAAAATCCTGTTTGCCGCGCTCTCGGCCACCGTGTTCACGGCCGCGTTCGGCGCGCCGACCATCTCGCAGACCGACTACCAGGCCAGCTATGCCAGGGCGTCCGCGCTGGCCGACAAGGCGCTGGCCATGCATGCCGGCTGGACCGTGACCGGAAAGACCTTGCAGCAAGCCCGACAGGCCGCGGCCGAACAGGACTTCGATCAGGCCATTGTGCTGACGCAGCAGGCCGAGGCGCTTGCGCAGGCGTCGATCCGCCAGTCCGTGGAGCAGCAGACCGCATGGCGTGCGGCGGTCGTCAAATAGCGGCTGTGGCCCGCACCGATCCGCGATGAAGCTCGACCGGCGCGAAACGCTGCAACTGCTGACGGCCGCGGCGATGGGCGCGAGCCTGCCAGCCATCGGGCGTGCCCGTTCGCGCGAGGACATCTACGCGATCGGCCGCTTCGGCAACGTGCGCGTGTTGCATCAGACGGACACGCACGCGCAGACGCTGCCGCTCTACTTTCGCGAGCCCAGCGCCAATATCGGGGTCGGCAGCGCCAGGGGGCGCCCGCCCCATCTGGTGGGGCAGGCCTTCCTGGACTATTTTCAGGTTCCGCCGCGGTCCGGGCGTGCCTATGCATACACCTGCCTCGACTTCCAGGAGGCCGCGCACCGCTATGGCGCGCTCGGCGGGTTCGCGTACATCAAGACCCTGGCCGACCGGTTGCGCGCCGAGGCCGGCCATGCGAATACGCTGTACCTTGATGGCGGCGATCTGTGGCAAGGCTCGGGGCTGGCGAATCTGATGAAAGGCACCGACATGGTGGACCTTTCGAACCTGCTGGGCGTCGATGTCATGACGCCGCACTGGGAGCTGACCTATGGCGAGGCACAGGTTCGCAAAAATATCGCGGCGTTCGCGGGTGACTTCATCGCGCAGAACATCTTCCTGACCGACGAGGCCGCGTTCAACGGCGCGCCGAGTTTCGATCCGGCCAGCGGCCGCGTGTTTCGCCCCCATGTCATCAAGGAACTGAACGGGCATCGCATCGCGATCATCGGGCAGGCCTTTCCCTATCAGCCCATCGCGCACCCCTCCCGCTTTGTCGCCGACTGGTCGTTCGGCATCCGCGAGGCCGAATTGCAAAAGCTCGTGGACGGGCTGCGCGCCATGGAGCGGCCCGATGCCGTACTGCTGTTGTCGCACAACGGCATGGATGTGGACCTCAAGCTTGCGAGCCGGGTGCGTGGCATCGACGTGATCCTGGGAGGGCACACGCACGACGCGGTGCCCCGGCCGGTGCGGGTCGGCAACGCCGGCGGCAGCACGCTGGTCACGAACGCGGGGTCGAACGGCAAGTTCCTCGCGGTGCTCGATCTCGATGTCGGTGCCGGGAGGGTCGTGGATCTGCGCTATACCTTGCTGCCGGTGTTCAGCCATCTGCTGGCGCCCGACGCCGGGGTGGCCCGGCGCATCGCCGAAACGGAGGCACCGCATGCACGCATGCTCGATGACGAACTGGCGCTGGCCGAGGGCCTGCTGTACCGCCGCGGCAATTTCAACGGCACCATGGACCAGCTCATTTGCGATGCCCTGCGCGCCGAGCTCGATGTGCCGATTGCGCTGTCACCGGGTTTTCGCTGGGGGCCGTCGCTGCTGTCGGGGCACCGGATCACCATGCGCGACGTGCTGGCTGAAACCGCGATCACCTTCCCGGACGTTTACGTGCAGGAGATGACGGGCGCCGAATTGCGCGCCGTGATGGAGGACGTCTGCGACAACCTGTTCAACCCCGATCCGTATCGGCAGCAGGGCGGCGACATGGTGCGCATGGGCGGGCTCGACTATGTCTGCGCACCGGGGCAGGCCATGGGGTCGCGCATCTACGGCATGACACTCGACGACGGGACGCCCGTTGATCCAGCGAAAACCTATCGGGTGGCCGGCTGGGCGTCGGTCAACCAGGAGCAGACCGGCACTCCGGTGTGGGAGGTGGTCGCCCGGCATTTGCGTGCCACCCGCACGGTCAGGACCCCCAAGCTGAATCGGGTCAGGCTCGAGGGGGTCGCGCCCAACCCCGGGTATATTCCACTGGCATGAAGCCGAGCACGCCGCCACCCGACTCGCCCGGGGAGAAGATTCGCGCGGCGGCGGGCCGCCCCGAACGGCGCCGGGTGCTCACGAGCGCCGCTGTACTGGCCGCGACGGCCATGGCGCCGGGCCGGCGCGCCGAAGCGGCGGATACGCCGGCGGGCACGGCGCCAGTGATGGAGCGGCCCTTTGTCGACCATCGCCTCGTGCTGCAGCTGTCCGATCGCGAAGCCCCGAAGCAGGCAATGATCCTGAGCGTCGCCTACAACCTGCTGGAGAACTACGGGCTTGACCATATCGACATCGAAGCCGTTGCCTTCGGGCCCGGCATCGATCTGCTGCGGGCGGATTCGCCGTACCGAGCCAAGGTGGACAGCCTCGTCGCGCAGAATGTGCGCTTCAGCGTCTGCATGAACACCGTCAACACCATCGAGCGCGAGACCGGCGTGCCCATTGCACTCAATCCGCTCGCCCGCAAGGTGAAGGCGGGCGTTGCGCGCATCCTCGCACTCTCGGAGGCCGGGTATACCGTGGTGCGGCCCTGATCGTGCGCTGCGCGATGGCTCGGCGCCGGTGGCTGGCCCGGTAAATTAGAGTGATGGCACGCGGCGGTCAGTTGTATGCCAGGGCCGATTCATCGATCCGCCGCAGGCTGTGCACCGTCTGCAGGCAGGCCCGGGCCGCCTCGGTGCCCTTCACCACGAAATGGTCGGCGAAGAAACGCTGGTGCTCTTCATGCTCATGAAAGCGCAGCGGAGTGAGAACCGCCGACAGCACCGGAACGCCGGTTTCCAGCTGCACCGACATGAGTGCCTTGATCACCGCGTCGGCGACGAACTCGTGGCGATAGATGCCGCCGTCCACCACGAAACCGCAGGCCACGATGGCGGCATAGCGCCCGCAAGCGGCAAGCTTTTTCGCGTGCAGCGGGATCTCGAACGCGCCCGGCACCTCGAACAGGTCGATGGCGTCTTGCGTCACGCCGTGGCGCGCCATTTCCGCCAGAAACGCGTCGCGCCCCTGGTTGACGATATCGTGATGCCAATGCGCCTGGATGAACGCGAAGCGCGCACCGGGCACGGGGTTGGGTTGCTTGCCTGTCTGACTCATGGAACTCCTCACTGAAGCAGCTGCCAAAAAATCAGGGCGAATGCACGCGCCGGTCCGCCGCGGCGCAGGCGCAGCAAAACCGTCGACATCGCGATCTCTTTCATCCGGACTGTGACCGTCGGCTTCGGATTGGCACCGAATCTGCTGACCCTGCCGCGGCCTGGGCCGGGGCAGGCGCTCGCGGGCTCGTGCGATTGCTCGCCATCACCGCCGGTGGGGATTTCCGCCCCGCCCTGAGAACGCTTGGCCCCGCGATGGTTCGCGGGACGGGAATATTCTAGATCGGCGCGGAATTTGCTGCTGGACGCATCAACGCGGCGGCCTTCAGCCGATCTCGGCGATCAGCTCGATTTCCACGCAGGCGCCCATCGGGATTTGCGCCACACCAAACGCGCTGCGGGCATGGGCGCCTTTTGCGCCAAATATCTGGCCGAGCAGCTCGCTGGCGCCGTTTGTGACCAGGTGCTGCTCGGTGAAGCTGCCGGTCGAGTTGACGAGCGACATGAGCTTGACGATACGCTTGACTTTGTTCAGGTCGCCGACGGCCGCGTGCAGCGTCCCCATGAGGTCGATCGCCACGGCGCGCGCCGCCGCCTTGCCTTCCTCGGTCGTGATGTTCTTGCCGAACTGGCCGACCCAGGGCGCTCCCTCCTTCCTGGCAATGTGGCCGCTCAGGAACACCAGGTTGCCGGTCTGCACGAATGGCACGTAGGCCGCCGCCGGCGTGGCGACGGCGGGCAGGGTGATGCCGAGTTCCTTCAGTTTGTCGTAAATGCTCATGGTGAATCCTCTGGAAATTGTGAATCTATGGGCTCCACTGTAACGCGCAGATCGATGGATGCGACGAGCGCGGACGCAAGACCGTACCTGCGCGCGGCGGTGTAACCTGTCGCGCCATGGATTCCCTGATCGCCGCCTCCGCGCGCGCGCTGGCCGTCGGCGACGCGCTCGGCGCCCTCCAGCGGGTTGCCCTGCGCGACGACCCGCCGGCGCTCGCGCTGCGCGGCATCGCCATGGCCCAGCTCGGCGAGCACCCGCGCGCGCGCGAGTTGCTGCGCCGCGCCGCCCGTGGCTTCGGCGCGCACGAGGCGCTGGCGCGCGCGCGCTGTGTCGTCGCCGAGGCCGAGGTGGCGCTGGCCATGCGCGACATCCAGGGTTCGCCACGCGCACTGGCCGCGGCGGCGGCCACGCTGGAAGCGCATGCCGATCGCGCCAACGCGCTGCAGGCACGGCTGATCGCGGTGCGCCGGCTCATGCTGCTCGGACGCCTGGCCGAGGCCGGGGCCGCGCTCACAAGTCTCGACGCGCTCGAAGCGCGCGGTCTGCCGCCGTCGCTGGCGGCGGTGGCCGAGCTGACCGCGGCCGAATTGGCGCTGCGCTCGCTGCGCATGGCTCCAGCGCGCTCTGCGCTCGCCCGTGCGCAAGAGGCGGCCGGTCGCGCCCGTGTGCCGGCGCTCCAGGCGGAGGTGGCGCAGGCACGGGCCGCGCTCGATCGCCCCGCCGCCCGGCGCCTCATGGCCGGCGGCGAGCAGGCGCTGCGGCTGGACGAGGTTGCGGCGCTGCTGGCATCCGACGCACTGGTGGTCGATGCCTGCCGCCGGGGCCTGGGCGCCGGCGCCGCGTGGCGGCCGCTGGCACGCCGCCCGGTGCTGTTCGCGTTGGCGCTTGCGCTGGCTGAAAACTGGCCCGGCGATGTCGATCGCGAGGCCTTGATTTTGTGCGCGTTCCGCACCCGCCGCCCGGACGAGACGCACCGGGCACGCCTGCGCGTCGAGATGGGTCGTCTGCGCGCGCTTGTCAAGGCGCTTGCGCAGATCGAGGCCACGCCGCGCGGCTTCGTTCTCAAGCCGCGCGACGAGCGCGCCGTCATCGTGCTGGCACCGCCCATCGCCGGCGACCAGGCCTCGCTGGTGGCGCTGCTATCCGACGGCGCGGCCTGGTCGACCTCGGCCTTGGCGCTGGCCCTGGGCGCCAGCCAGCGCACCGTGCAGCGCGCGCTCGCCGAGCTGGAAGCAGAAGGGCGAGTGCGCGCCATCGGACGGGCTCGCGCGCGTCGCTGGCTGGCGCCGCCGCTGGTGGAATTCACGACGATCTTGTTACTCCCTGCTGCGCTGCCGATTGGCTAGAGTTGCCTTACCGCGCCGATAGCGGGCGCGTCACAAGGAGCAATCGATGAGCAGCAAGACGGGCCAGGACGGACACAAGCCCACCGTGCAGGCGGCCGAAATCGTGCGCGAGTACGGCCCCTTTGCCGACGCCAAACAGGTCGCCGGTGTCACCCACGATGGCCAGCGCGTCTGGGCCGCCACCGGGGCCGCTCTGGTCGCCTTCGACCCTGGGAGCAGCGAGACCACGCGCACGCTGGCCTGCGCCAGCGACGCCGGCACTGCCTTCGATGGCAAGCACCTTTATCAGATCGCCGAGGCCCGCATCGACAAGATCGACCCCGCCACCGGCAAGGTGCTGGCATCGATTCCGGCGCCCGGCCACGGAAGCGACTCGGGGCTCACCTGGGCCGAGGGCAGCCTGTGGGTGGGCCAGTACCGCGACCGCAAGATCCACCAGATCGATCCAGCGACCGGTGCCGTCATCCGCAGCATCGAGTCCAACAGCTTCGTCACCGGCGTGACCTGGGTCGACGGTGAGCTGTGGCACGCCACCTGGGAAGGGGACGAGAGCGAACTGCGCCATATCGACCCGCACAGCGGCGCCGTGCTGGAGCGACTGGAGATGCCGCGCGGTACCGGCGTGAGCGGGCTGGAATGGGACGGAGCAGACCTCTTTTACTGCGGCGGCGGACCGAGCGGAAAGGTCCGCGCCGTGCGGCGTCCGAAAAGCGTCAGATCTTGAGCCTACATCGTGAACATTCACAAGGAGCAAATCATGAACACCACCATTGCCGAAACGAACACAGTGAACCCTCCCGTCGTGTCGAAAGAGCGCGCAACGACGACGCATCTCACCGGGACGCATGAAGAGTGGCTCGCGGCGCGCATCGAGCTGCTCAAAGCGGAGAAGGAGCACACGCGGCACGGCGACGAGCTGGCGCGGCGGCGCCAGGCGCTGCCGTGGGTCAGGATCGACAAGGCGTATCGCTTCGAGACCGACGAGGGGAGTGCCTCGCTGGCGGACCTCTTCCGGGGGCGCTCGCAGCTCCTTGTCTACCACTTCATGTTCGGGCCCGACTACAAGGCAGGCTGCCCGACCTGCTCATCGATCGCGGACGGATTCAATGGCGTCGCGATCCACCTGGCGAACCACGACGTCATGTTGATGGCAGTGTCGCGGGCGCCGCTGCCGAAGCTGCAGGCATACAAGCGTCGGCTGGGCTGGACGTTTCCGTGGGCGTCTTCGTTCGGTGGTGATTTCAACGCCGATTTCAGCGCCTCGTTCACCGAGGAGCAACAGCGCGAGGGAGGCATCGAATACAACTATCGGCGCGAACCGCCGGCGTCGCTGATTCCTTTCAAGATGGGCAAGGAAGCTGGCGACGAAACGCCTCCCGTCCAGAACGCCATCATGACCGGAACCGACGTGTCCACCTACCTGCGCGAGAGGCCGGGCATGAGCACATTCGTGCTCGCGGACGGTGTCGTCTACCACACCTACTCCACCTTCGCGCGCGGACTGGACGGCCTCTGGGGCATGTACCAATGGCTCGACCGCGCCCCCCGGGGGCGTAACGAGACGGGCATGTGGTGGCGGCGCCATGACGAGTACGACAAGCGCTGATCGAGCCTTCTTCGGCGTCTCGGCGTTGCTGTTCGCCGCCAGCGCTGGGGTGACGATCGCCTGGTGCACGTCCATGTCGGCGATGGGTGGGATGCCTATGCCCGGCAGCTGGGCGATGTCGATGGCGTGGATGCGGATGTCCGGGCCGACGTGGCTTGGCGCCGCGGTGTCGTTCCTCGGTATGTGGGCCGTGATGATGGTGGCAATGATGCTGCCGCCCCTGGTGCCAATGCTGTGGCGCTACCGCCAGGCTGTGGGTGGGATGGGCGCGATGCGCCTCGGCGGGCTGACCGCGCTGGTGGGTGTGGGTTACTTCTTTGTCTGGAACGTGTTTGGAATGGTCGCCTTTGCATTGGGCGTCGCGCTGGCGGCCATCCAGATGCAGTTGCCGGCGCTGGCGCGCGCCGTACCGATTGTGGTCGGCGGGGTCGTCCTGATCGCCGGCGTGCTCCAGTTCACCGCCTGGAAGGCGCATCACCTCGCCTGCTGCCGGGAGGCGCCGGGGCGCGGCTGTGGATTGCGGGCGAGCGCCGGCACGGCCTGGCGACACGGGCTGCGCCTGGGCCTGCACTGCAGCTATTGCTGTGCCGGCCTGATGGCGATCCTGTTGGGACTTGGGGTCATGGACCTCCGTGTGATGGCGCTCGTGACGGCCGCCATCGCGGCCGAACGCCTGGCGCCGGCCGGTGTGCGCGTCGCGCAAGGGATTGGAGTCATCGGCGTCGGCGCAGGATTGCTCCTGATCGCGCGGGCCGCCGCGCTGGGATGACGCAACCACGCACAGGAATCAGGGGGCCGCCGACCCGAACACCGCCGCAAGACAATGGCGCTTGGGCGCCAGCCCTGTGCGCTTTTCCACGCGGAAACCGAGCTGGGCGAGCGTCTCGCGCACGCCGCGCGCGACGGTGTAGGTCGCCAGCGTCGTGCCTGCGCGGCAATGGCGTGCTACCGCCTGCAGCGCGGCGTGCGACCACATGTCGGGATTGCGGGCGGGGCTGAAGCCATCCAGGTACACCGCATCGGCCGCGCAATCCAGGTGCCGCAGCATGGGCAGGACTTCGCCGACGGCCAGCGTCAATTGCACGCGTCCCTCGGCAAAACGCAGGCGATGGATGCCGGGCGACAGATCCGGCCATGCGTTGACGAGCTGCTGCGCCAGCGCCTGCACACGCGCGAGCAGCGGGGCGTCGGCCGTGCCTGAGGGGTCTGCCGCCAGCGCGCTGCGCGCGATATCCGCTGCTGCCACCGGATAGGCTTCCACCGATACGAAATGCAGGGTGTTGCAGCGCTGTTCATCGATCTCCCAAGCCGCCCAGGTGGTCAGGAAGTTCAGACCCAGGCCAAAGCCGGTCTCAAGCACCGTGAACGCCGATGCGTTGCGCCAGCGCTCGGGCAGGCCGCAGCCCGCGAGAAACACGTATAGCGCCTGCGCCACACCGCCCGCGCGTGAGCGGTAGCGATCGTTGAAGCGCAGGCTGTGCGGGCTGCCGTCGCTGGACCACTCGATGGGCTCGTTCATCGCCATGGTCGCCTGGCGCGCAATGCCCGCGTCAGGTGAAGTGGAGCATCCGGGTGCCGAGCAGGCCCACCAGCCCGATCAGGATCAGGTAGATCGCCACGATGAAGTTCAGCAGCTTGGGCATGAGCAGGATGAGGATGCCGGCGATCAGCGAGATCAGGGGGGCCAGGCTGATATGGATGTTCACGGGGTCTCCAATGCGGTGGTGCCGCCGCGGGAGCGAGCGACGAAGTGGGCATTCTAGGCCGCTGCGCTGCCGCGCGTGCCGCTGCGCGCGTTCGGGCTGGCGGCAGGAACTCGCGCGCTCTGTTAGCCTTCACGGTTTCATTGCAAACAGCGGGGCACCTCATGCAATATCGACGTCTTGGCCGCAGCGGCCTGCAGGTCAGCGAACTCTCGCTCGGCTCCTGGGTGACCTACCACAACCAGGTCGATGTGGCCGCGGCGCGCGAGATGCTCGCGGCCGCGCGCGATGCCGGCGTGAATTTCTTCGACAACGCCGAAGCCTACGCGGGCGGCAAGAGTGAAGTGGTGATGGGTGAAGCCTTCAAGGCGTTGAAGTGGCCACGGCTCAGCTACATCGTCTCGACCAAGTTCTACTGGGGCCTCGAGCGCGACACGCAGCCCGTGAACCACAAGGACACGCTGAACCGCAAGTACCTGATGCAGGCCATCGACGGTTCACTCCAGCGCATGGGGCTGGATTGCATCGACCTGGTGTATTGCCACCGGCCCGACCCGCACACCCCGATCGAGGAAACCGTCTGGGCCATGAGCGACATGATCCGCCAGGGCAAGGCACTGTACTGGGGCACCAGCGAGTGGCCGGCCGACGACATTCGCGCCGCCTGGGACATCGCCGAGCGGCATCATCTGCACAAGCCCGTGATGGAGCAGCCGCAGTACCACCTGTTTCATCGTCGCCGGGTGGAGCAGGATTACGCGCGCCTGTACGAGGATATCGGCCTGGGGTTGACCACCTGGAGCCCGCTGGCCAGCGGCCTGCTCACGGGCAAGTACCGCGACGGCATTCCCGCGGGCAGTCGCGGCGCGATGGAGGGCATGGGGTTTCTGGTCAAGGGTTTGACCGACGAAGCGAAAAATTCAGCGGTCGTGCGGCTCGGTGCCGTGGCGCAGGAGTTGGGCTGCAGCCTGGCGCAACTCGCGATCGCCTGGGCCGCGCGCAATCCCCGAGTCAGCACCGTGATTACCGGGGCGTCGAAACGGTCGCAACTCAATGACAACCTGGGTGCGGTGGCGGTGCTGCCCAAACTGACACCTGAGGTGATGGCGCGCATCGACCAGATCACGGCGCCGCTGGCTGCCTGACTTTCCGTGCACTGGCGCCGCGCGCCCGCGCCGCAAAGCCGGCCGGCCCGTTTAGCATGGCGCCATGCGCAGCATGTGGCATCTGGAGGGATACGCGGGCACGGCCAGGGCCGGCTGGGCCTTTGCGGCACTGCCCGGCTTTATTGCGGGCACGGCGCTGCAACTACAGCAGCCCGCGCTCCGGGAGGCGCTGGTTTACGGATGTTTTGTGGCGTTGGCCCTTGTCCTGTATCTGATTGTTGCTACTAAAAATATAGTTTTCAGGGGTCATGTCTGGCGCTGGTGCCTCGCTTTCGGCGCGGCGGCGGCGCTGGCTTTCGGCCTGTGCGGCCTGCGCGCCACGGCCTTCGAACACAACGCGCTCACGCCTGCGCTGGAAGGCCGCGACATCGCCGTGGTGGGCGTGGTGGCCGCCATGCCGCAGCGCAGCGAGGCGGGGCTGCGCTTTCGCTTCGCGGTCGAATCGGCGACGCTGGACGGTGCCGCCGTCGCGCTGCCGCCGCAGATCGACCTGAGCTGGTACAGCAGCGGGCACGGCCTGTTCGCCGCGTCCGCGGGGGGCGCCGCGCGCCCACCGCCTGCGCCGCTGCCTTTGCTTCGCGCCGGCGAGCGCTGGCGCATGACGGTGCGCCTGAAGGCGCCGCACGGCAACAGCAACCCGCATGGTTTCGATTACGAACTGTGGCTTTGGGAGCAGGGCCTGCAAGCCACTGGCTATGTGCGCGCCGGCCCGAAGGACGCCGTGCCGCGATGGCTCGGCGACACCTGGCGGCACCCGGTGGAGCGCGCGCGCCAGCACGTGCGCGACGCGATCCAGGCGTACGTGGCCGAGCGCCCACTGGCCGGCGTGATTGCGGCGCTGGTGGTGGGCGACCAGAACGCGATCGAGCGCCCCGACTGGGACATTTTCCGTGCCACCGGCGTGGCGCACCTGATGAGCATTTCGGGCCTGCACATCACCATGTTTGCGTGGCTCGCGGCCGCGCTGGTGGGCTGGGCCTGGCGGCGCTCGGCCCGCCTGTGCCTGTTCTATCCGGCGCCCAGCGCGGCGCTGCTCGGCGGCGTGCTGCTCGCCACGGCCTACGCGGTGTTCAGCGGCTGGGGCGTGCCGTCGCAGCGCACCATCTGGATGCTGGCCACGGTGGGGCTGCTGCGTCTGTCGGGGCGGCGCTGGCCGTGGCCGCAGGTCTGGCTGCTGGCCTGTGCCGTGGTGCTGGCGGTGGACCCCTGGGCCCTTTTGCAGGCGGGCTTCTGGCTCAGCTTCGTCGCGGTCGGTGTGCTGTTCGCGGCGGATCCCGGCTCGGCAGGGGCGCGCCCCAGCGGCTTGCGGGGCCGGTTGAGTGCCATGGCGCGGGAGCAGTGGGTCGTCACGCTGGCGCTTGCGCCGCTCACGCTGCTGCTGTTCGGCCAGGTCTCGGTGGTGGGATTCCTGGCGAATGCGGTGGCGATCCCGTGGGTCACGCTGGTGGTCACGCCGCTGTCCATGCTGGGCGTGTTGCTGGCCCCGCTGTGGGACCTCGCGGCCTGGGCCGTCGCGGTGCTCGGCCATTATCTGCAGTGGCTGGCGCATTTGCCGTTTGCCACCGTTTCGATAGCCGCTCCAGCCGTGTGGGCAGCGGCTGCCGGTGTTTTGGGCGGTGTCCTGCTGACCCTGCGGCTGCCCTGGTCGCTGCGCGTGCTGGGCCTGCCGCTCGTGTTGCCGGTGCTGCTGTGGCAGTCGCCGCGCCCGGCGCCCGGGCAGTTCGAGTTGCTCGCGGCCGACATCGGCCAGGGTAACGCCGTGATCGTGCGCACCGCCGCGCACACGCTGGTGTACGACACCGGGCCGCGCTTCAGCCAGGACAGCGACGCTGGCCAGCGCGTGCTGGTGCCGCTGCTGCGCGCGCTGGGCGAGCGCGTCGATACCGTGCTGCTGAGCCATCGCGACAGCGACCACATCGGCGGGGCGCCCGCCGTGCTCGCGATGCAGCCGCGCGCGAACCTGCTCAGCTCGATCGAGGCGGACCACGAACTGCAGGCGCTGCGCCCGGCCACCCGCTGCATGGCCGCGCAAGACGGCGGCCAGCGCTGGGCCTGGGACGGCGTCGCCTTCGAGGTGCTGCGCCCGCGCGCGGCCGACTACGCGGTGCCGAACAAGGCGAACGCGATGAGCTGCGTGCTGCGCATCTCGAACGGCGTGCGCACGGCGCTGCTGGTTGGTGATATCGAGCAGCCGCAGGAGGCGCGGCTGATCGCCGATGCCGCGCCGCTGCGTGCCGAGGATTCGGTGCTGTCGCCGCTGCGCACCCAAATCCCGGTGGTGTCGCCGCTGCGCGCCGACGTGCTGCTGGTGCCGCACCACGGCAGCAAGACCTCCAGCAGCGCCGCATTCCTGGATGCGGTGCAGCCGCGCCTGGCGCTGGTGCAGGCCGGCTACCGCAGCCCGTACGGGCACCCGGCGGCGCTGGTGCTGGCGCGCTACCAGGAGCGCGGCATCCGGGTGCTGGACTCGGCCCACTGCGGCGCGGCTGTCTGGACGTCGGCACAACCCGATGAGGTGAGCTGCCAGCGCGCCCTGGCCCTGCGCTACTGGCACCACCGCGTGCCTTGAGGCGGCGTTGGTTCGGCTTACAACCGCTCAACCCAATAACTTGGGCGGCGCTTGTGGGCTGCGATCGCCAGAATCTCTATTTCATCGCGTACCGTACGGTATAAAACGTTGTAAGGGAAGCCCGCGATACGCCGCCTGCGGATTTCCGGCGGATGTTCGACCGCGAAGCGGTATGGTGTTTTGCAAACCTGCGCCATGGCAGATTCAAATGCGCTCAGGTAGCGGCCGCCCAAACCGGGCTGGCGGGACTCATAGAAGGCGACGTGCTCAAGGTGCTCGACCCGCGCATCCGGGTGAAAGAAATAGCTCACCGCAGAAGCGCTTGTGCCTCTTGCCGGACTTGCTCCGCAGGGATGCGCTGAACGCGGCCCTGATTGAGGTCCTGCGCCCTGCGCGCCGCTTCCGCGAACCAGAGCTGCTCGATCTCCGGTTCCGTCAGCGTGTCGAGGCTGGACAGCAACTGCTCGGCCAGCGCCGCCCGGTCCCTGGCAGACAGGTGCAGGGCTTCACGGCTGATGGCTTCGATGTTCATGCGGAAATGGTAGCACTTTCAATTTCCACGATGAAGGCCATCAGTTCCGCTTTCTGAAGCGCCCGCTATTTGTCCAGTTGCGCCCGCACATAGCTGCGCAATGCCGACGCCATGGCCTTGACCTCGTCGCGCGAATGGCGCTCGGGCTCGCGCTCGATGAACTTGCTCAACGCCTTCACTTCCAGCACCCAGACGCCTGCAGCCTTCATGTCGAAGGGCTCGACAAACCAGCCGGGGAACACCACCACCGGCCACACCGGCACATTGAATTGGCTCTCTGCCAGAAAGTGGCGCAGCCAGCCCGCCTGCGCCTTGGCCTGCACGATGGGGTTGCGGTCCAGCACCAACCCGTTGGCGCGCACCACGCCGTCCTGAACCGACACCTTGCAATCGCCGCGCCGCGGTTTGGAGAGTGTCTTGGTTTCTATTGTGAAAACACCTCGGGGACCGATCAGCACATGGTCCACATTGGCGTCGCCGTTCGGCACGTCGTGAAAGACGAAAAAGCCAGACGACCTGAACCACTCCAGATACTGCGCCACGGCGCGTTCTCCATCGCGTCCGAGCTTGATTTGCCGAATGCGCTTGCGATTACGCAGCACCTTGAACACCGCATAGAGACACGCCAAGACGGCCACACCGCTGAACAGCCAAGGCGATGGCTTCGCGTTGCTCACATAGCGCCACCACTCCTGCACCGCGATAGCAATCATGAATAGCGCAAGCAACACTGGCGACAGCAAATGGTCATACACCAGGTCATCCAGTTCTTCCGTCAGCGATTGCCCCGGGGCCCGCAAGAGGGACATTCGGTCCAGCGGTGATCGTTCTGCTTTGGCTTTCATGGCTTCTTCAATCCGTCGCAAGCCGGGTGCCGCGCCGCTTCCTGCCAGTTGCAGCGGCCGGCAGCAGACTGGTGTAGTGCTGGTACAGCTCGAACAAAAAGGCGACGCGCTCGGCGTCGGACTTGTAGCTCTTCTTGCCGCCGCTGGCCTCGTACGCCTTGTCTACGGCGGCGTCGAGCTTCTGGTGCGCGCGCAGCAGCTCGGGCGGCATGCTCAAAGGGTCGTACAGGTCCGCCAGCGTCGCGGGGCGCTCGCCCGTCTGGAACTTCGCACGTGCGTCGAGCACCGCCCGTGCTGCGGTTTCAATAGCTGATAGATCATTCCCCGTATGGGCTGGAGGCCAATTTGAATCTAAATGCTGACCGATGACGGGCCAAAGAAAATTGTTATAGACGATGTCCTTCGAGTAACGGAAATCGCTTTTCAACCGGCCGCAGGTGTAGCGCACCCAGGCGTTGTGCATGGTGCTGGAGAGAATGCCAAAGTGGAACAGCGTGGCATTGGACGCCAGCTTGACAAGGTTGCTGCACAGCGTGGGCGGCTGCTCGAAGCCGAACGGGATGAAGGGGCGGCGCTCTGACGACACCTCTGGCAGCACAAGGTACTGTGAGGCCGGCATATTCTCGACATGAAAGCGTGTCGGCGTGGTTGCCAGCTTCTGCGTTGGCGGACTCTTGCTGGCCAGCCGGAAGGCCTTGACCGCCTGCACGCGCTTCATCGCCTCGGGCATGGCGCGCAGTTCGGCGGGCGGGCAATCGCCCAGCCACAGGCACCAGCGCTCGTAGCCATTCAGGAACTCGTCGGCGCCGAGCCAGCGACGAAACCACTTCGCGCTGGCGGGCTCACGCGCAATGAAAGCGTCGCGCTCCTGCGTGGTGAACAGGTAGTGGCCATCGTCAATGGGCTTGTTGCCGATGCCGATGTCCGGCACATCGCAAATCGGCGAGGAGCGGCGCGGCAGCACCACGTCGGGCGCATCCACCAGGTAGGGATTGATGTTGGCCGCCGGCACGGCGTGCGGCTCGCCCTTGATGTCGTCGTACTCGTAGATCAGCTTGCCCGGCAGGTCTTCCAGTCCGAAGCCGATGATCACGCAGTGCACGGCGGCCTTGCCGCGCGCTTCGTTGTTCCAGCTGAAGGTGCGGTGCGCGAAGTGGATGTGCAGCCCCTGCGCCAGCAGCCAGCCCCACAGCACGCCGACCTGCTCGCCCTGCGTGATGCTGTTGGTAGAAACAAAAGCGCAACCGGTCGGCGCTTGCCCCGCACCTGCCGGACCAGGCACCACGGCCTCGCGCTGCAATCGCACATAATGCGCAGCCTTCACGTACCAGGCAGCCACAAAATCGAGCAGCCCCGCGTTATCGATTCCCGCGAACACGGTGCGCGTGTCCTCGCGCTGCGCATCGTCCATGAACTTGGCGCCCACGAACGGCGGGTTGCCGAGCACAAAGCTGCAGCGCTGTGCCGGTAGCACCTCGTTCCAGTCCAGCCTGAGTGCGTTGCCATGCACGATGTGTGGCGAAGTGCGCAGCGGAATGCGCGCAAAGTACAGGCCGAACTCCTCGCTCACGCGCAGATTCATCTGGTGGTCCATCAGCCACAGCGCCACCTGCGCGATCTGCGCGGGGAACTCCTCGATCTCGATGCCGTGAAACTGGTCCACATCGATGCGGATGAGCTGGTGCACGTCCACGCTCTGCTGTCCCGCACTGTTGCCAGCGCGCAGCACGGCCAGCTCCAGTTCGCGCAGCTCGCGGTAGCTGATGACCAGAAAATTGCCGCAGCCGCAGGCCGGGTCGAAAAACGTCAGCGTGCGCAGCTTCTTGTGGAACTCGAACAGGCGGTTGCGGTTGCCCCGGACCTTGTCGAACTCGGCCCACAGCGCGTCGAGGAACAGCGGCTTGATGAGCTTGAGGATGTTCTCCTCGCTCGTGTAGTGCGCGCCCAGGTTGCGCCGCGCCTGCTCATCCATGATGCTCTGGAACAGGCTGCCGAATATGGCCGGGCTGATGGCCGACCAGTCGAGCGCGCAGGCGTCGAGCGGCGCCTCGCGCATGGCGGCGCTGAAGTCGGCCATCGGCAGCGGTTCTGCAAACAATTTGCCGTTGACGTACGGAAAGGCGGCGAGCTGTTCATCGAGCGCGCTGCTGCGTAGGGCGCTGTCGGTGTTGAGCACCTGGAACACCTGCGCGAGACGCGCGCCGAGGTCGGAGCCGTCAAGCGAAGTGCGCTCCTCGATGAAGGCGCGAAACGCCTGTGCCGGCTGGAAGATGCCGGTGTCGTCGGCAAAAAGGCAAAACAGCAGGCGCACCAGCAGAACTTCGAGCGGATGGTCGGTGTAGCCAGAGCTCTTCAGCGCATCGTGCAGTCGCCCCATGCGCTCGGCGGCCTTGATGTTGACGGGGTCCTGCGACTTGATCTGTAGTGCCTTGTAGCCCGCGATGAAGCCGAACCAGCGCACGTGCTTGTGCAGATCCTGCAGCGCAAAGCTGACTTCGCGGCGCGCGTCGAGGTCGATCACGCGAAAGCGCGCGAAGTCACAGACGACAAGTGTGTGCGGCAGATCGCGCTCGGCTAGACCCGGAAAGTAGCCCATCGCCTGGTCATATGCGGGCTCCAATGGTTTGCCGCGCGACTTTTGCTCGACCAGCATCTGGCCCGGCCAGAACAGATCGATGTAGCCCTGGCCGCCGCCATGCTTCTTCACCGCGTGCTCGAAGCTCATCACGCGCCGATTCGTGACGCCGAAGATGTCGAAGAAGTCGATCCAGAACGGAATCGACTGCTGCTTCTCATCGGCCGCGTCTTGCCAGCGACGCGAGAACGCCATCGCGCGCGACTTGATTTCGTTCCAGCTTAAAGGCACGGTGGCGGACTTCCCTGATGCGACGCGTTGGGGTGGTTGCATTCTAGGGGAGGGCGCTCCACGTCTCACTCGCCCGCGGCCACCGCGGCCTGCACCGCCTGCCCCAGGTCGAGCACCGCCATCGCGTAGTAGCTCGAATGGTTGTAGCGGGTGATCACGTAGAAGTTTTCGGTGCCGGCCACGTAGCTGGGGCCGTCGTCGCCGTTTTCCAGCTCGATCAGCGCCAGCGGGCCCGGGTTGCGCAGCGCGTCGCCCTGCAGCACGGCGCCGTTGGCCATGAAGCCGGCGACGTCGAAGGTGGGCAGGATGTCGGGCCCCAGCAGGGCGGGCAGGTTCAGTGTGGCGGGGTCGAAGCTGACCGGGTAGGTGGCCGGCATGCCCGGATGCCAGCCGAACGCGTGCAGGTAGTTGGCGACGGAGCCGATGGCATCGGCCGCGCTGTGCACCAGATCGACCTGGCCGGCGCCGTCGAAATCCACGCCGAACCGGGTCCAGTTGGACGGCATGAACTGCGGCATGCCCATGGCGCCCGCGTAGCTGCCCAGTGGCACGAGCGGATCGGTGCCGGTGCGGCTGGCGAGCAGCAGGAACTGTGCAAGCTCGCTGCGGAAGTATTCGCTGCGCGCCTGTGCTCGCGGGGCACTGCCCGGATAGTCGAACGCCAGCGTGGCCAGCGCATCGATCACGCGGAAGTTGCCCATTTGCTGGCCGTACACCGTCTCCACGCCCAGAATGCCGACGATGACCGCGGCAGGCACGCCGTAATCCTGCTCGGCGCGCGCCAGCGCGGTGCGGTTGGCCTGCCAGAAGCGAACGCCGGCGCGAATGCGGATCGGCTCGACGAAGCGGCTGCGGTACACCCGCCAGTTCTTCACGCTGCCCACGGGCGCGGGCAGCATGAGGCGCGCGACGCGGGGCAGATAGCGCGCCTGGCCGATGGCGTCGCGCACCCACTGGTCGTTCAGGCCGAAGCGCCGCGCGATGTCGTCGGCGGCGCGCATCGCATCGTCGCGACCCGCGTAGGGGGTGTCTGGTTCAGACTCCAGGTTGCTCGCGGCCTGTGCCGTGATTTGAGGCAGTTTTCCGGCTGTAGCCATTACGGGTATTACGCATACAGCTATTAAAACAGGAGTAACCGAAAAGAATCGTGACATCAGCGCGGCCAGTGGAGTTGCTTGAATTCGCGCCTCAGTGTAGCCACCGTGGCGCGTGGGTGCGGGGCGTAACGCTGCGCTTCAAGACGCAGCAGCCAGTCGGCCGCGGCCGCGCCGGCCGCGCCAAAGTGCAGGCGCATGGCGTCGGCCATCTGGCGCGGCGGCGCGCTGGGCGCGAGGTCGAGACCGGCCGCGCGCAGCCGGGCGCGCGCGCGTTCCAGCTGGCGCAGCCAGGGGTCGTGCTGGCGGCGCTCCCACAGGGTCCAGGCGGCGCCGCCTAGGCTGGCCAGCACGATCAGGCCCAGCAGCACATAGCTCAGATCTTCCCAGCTGGGCGAGTCGAAGCCCAGATGCCGCAGCAGGTTGAACTGCCGGCTTTGCGTGTAGTTCAGCACCCACTGATCCCAGCGGTTGTTGGCGGCGTCCCACAGGGCGCGCAGGTCCTGCGCCAGCGCAGGGCTGACGCTGCCGATGGCCGAGGTGACGAAGTCGCTGGGCGCCTGCAGCCGCGCCAGCGTCCCGATGCGCCCGGGCGCGACGGCCCCGGTCGGGTCCACGCGCACCCAGCCGCGCCCGGTCATCCAGACCTCGGCCCAGGCGTGCGCATCGCTCTGGCGTACCTCCAGAAGACCATCCACGCGGTTGAAATCCCCGCCCTGGTAGCCGGTGACGATGCGGGCCGGCACACCGAGCGCGCGCATCAGCACCACGAAGGCCGACGCGATGTGCTCGCAAAAGCCCGCCTTGCGGTCGAACCAGAACTCGTCGGCGCTGTCGCGCCCATACACGCCGGGCTCGAGCGTGTAGGTATAACCGCCCGTGCGCAGGCGCTCGAGCACCAGGTTCACCAGGGTGGCGGCGTCGGCGCGCGCGTAGCGCGGGTCGCTGCGGATCGTGGCCGCCAGCGCCAGCGTGCGCGGATTGAAGCCGGCGGGCAGTTCGACATCGTCGCGCACGCCCGCATCGCCGCGCGGCGCGCCCTCTCGGAAATCGACATGGCTCACGGCCCGGTAGCGCACGACATCCGTGATCGGGCGGTTCGCGATCCATAGCAGATCAGGTGTCATGTGCAGCACATAGCCCGGCAGTTCGGGCGGCTGGGCCGCCGCGTCGAGCACGAAAACCCACGGCCGGTTGGTGGGCTGCAGCGTGACCTGGTATTTCACCGGCGCTCCCAGCACCTGCAGGTCCGCCGGCCGGCCCGACGCCGGCGCGAAGCGGGAGATTGCCAGCGGTGCGCGCGAGCGCCATTCCCGGCCATCGAAGACGGACAGCACCGGACCGCGGAAATACAGATCGCGCTGCGGCGGCACCGGCCCCTCGAAGCGGATGCGCATGGCAATGGCGTCGTCCAGCGCCAGGCTTGCGATGTTGCCGACCTGCATGCTCGCGGAGAGGCCGCTGCGCCCCGTGAGGCCGTCGGCCGGGATGCCCCACAGCGGCGCCAGGCGCGGAAACAGCAGGAACAGCGCCAGCATGATCGGAGCGCCCAGCAGAGCCATCTGGCCGGCGATCCGGGCGGCCCGCGCGAGCGGCGGCTTGCCCACCGGCATGTGCGCGTTCACCAACGCCGTGAGCAGGCCGAGCAGGGCCACCAGCATGGCCGCCGCGGTCAGCAGCGACTGCGAGAAAAAGAAGTTCGTGAGCATCGTGAAGAAGCCCAGGAAGAAGATCACGAAGGCATCGCGGCGCGCCCGCAGCTCCAGCGTCTTGAGCGTGAGCAGCACCACGATCAGGGTCACGCCGGCGTCGCGTCCGAGCAGCGTGTGGTGCGTGGCCAGCGTGGCGCCGACCGTCACGATCAGCAGTCCGATCAGCCAGCGGCTCGACGGCAGCGGGCGCGAGTTGAGCGCGAGCCAGCCGCGCCACGCCAGCACGCCCGCGGCGAGCCCGCTGCACCACAGCGGCAGGTGGCCGACCTGCGGCAGGATGACCCAGCCAATGACCGCCAGCAGGAACAGCGTGTCGCGCGTGTCGCGGGGCAGGGCGGCGGGGCGGGTCAGCATGCTGGCCCCAAGGCTGTCATTATCGGCCCCCTCTCGTCATTCCCGGCTTGACCGGGAATCCACGGTAGTTGAGGCGTTGGCCTTTGCAAGGGCCGCTGGCCGGGTTGCGCCCCGGCGGGCGCCTCACTTTCTCTTGCTTCGCCAAGAGAAAGTAAGCAAAGAGAAGGCGAGCCGGATTCGTCGCCCGGCTGCGCCGGTACGCTGCGTTGCTCGACTTGAGCCGGGTGCGCGCAAACTCGGCTTCGCCTCAAACATGCGCGCCCCTGATCGGCTCCAGTCTGCGCTACTCGCCTCCTCATGACGGCATGGGGGCCCAATATCCAATTCGACAAGGACGCGCCATGGCGCGTCCTTGTGGGATCCTGTATCCGGTATCCGGTATTCCTCTCCCCCGCCGTCCTGGCACGGCTGAGCAGCGCAGGGGCAAGCGGATGAAGAAGCGCGCATGTTTGAGGCGAAGCCGAGTTTGCGCGCTTCCCGCTGGCCCCGAGCAGCGCAAGGAACCCCGAAGGGGCCGTGACTGCGGCTGCCCTTTCTTTTGGGTACTTTTCTTTGGACAAGCAAAGAAAAGTGCCTCGCCTGCCGGGGCGAGACCCGGCTTGCTGGCAAGCAGACGCCTTCAACATAACGCCAGCGCCTCCAGGCACCGCCTGCGCTGCGCCGCGCCACTGTCGGGCGCGATTTCAATCCCTGGCAGGCGCAATCCATAGTCAACTCCAAGCCGGTCGGCCGCCAGCACCCAGGCACACAACCGCGAGAGCCGCTGCTCGGTGTCGTGCGGGCCCGCCAGCGCCCAGTCCAGCCACAGCTCGTGGCGCTGGGCCTGCTCGGTATTGCGGCTGACGAGTTCGTCCGAGCCGCGCGCCATGGCCTTGGCGGCCTGCTTCCACACCACGCGCTTGAGCGGGTCGTCGCGCCGGTACGCCCGCACGCCGTCGAACTCGGTGCCGCCCTGCACCGGCAGCACGGCCGCGCCACCCGGGCGCGGCTCACCGGGCGGCAGCGGCGGCGGGGACGCTTCGGGCCGCGGATAGACCAGCACCTGCGCCGCCGGCCGCCAGACCGTCCAGACGCGGAACGTGCCCAGCGGAAAGCGCGTCTCGGCGCTCAGCGTGGGGACCCGATCCATGCCGCGGCGCGCCGGCGCAAATGTCACTTGCACCGTCGCGCTGCCTTGCGCCGGCACATCGGTCCAGGCCCAGTGCCGGCCACCGTGCACGCTCACACCGATGCCGTACCGGATCGATCGGCGGGTACTCGCGAGATGGATGTCGAGCAGCGCGCTGCTCCCCAGAAAGCATTCGCCGGGCGCGGTCAGATGCAGCGTGATACCGCGCAGCGTGCCGTGGCACACATGCATGCTCACCACCGCGCTGCCGGCCAGCAGAAAGGTCAGCAGGTAGCCCAGGTTCAGCTGGTAGTTGATGGACGCCACCAGCAGCAGCGTCAGCGTCGCGCCCAGCATCAGGCCCGCGCGCGTCGGCAGGATGTAGACGTTGCGCTGGGTCAGGCTGAAGGTGTCGGTCAGCGGCAGCCGCGCCTGCCACCACTGGCGAAAGCGCCGGCGCACGAAGGCGAATGGGTTGAAGACGCTTCGGGAGGGAGTCACGGCAACTGCACGGCCGCAATCATGGCGCGCACCTGCTCGACGGCGCCGCGCCCGGCATTGCCCACCGGAATCAGGCGGTGCGCCACGGTTTGCGCCAGGATCGCCTGCACGTCGTCGGGCGCGGCATAGTCGCGCCCGCACAGCAGCGCCTGGGCCCGGGCGGCGCGCAGCACGGCAATGCCGGCGCGCGGCGACAGGCCGGTGGCAAACCAGCGGCCGGATCGCGTGGCGGCCACCAGGTCCTGCACGTAGTTGAGCAGCGGCCCGGCCGCATGCACCTGCAGCACCTGCTGCTGCAGCCCGTGCAGATCGGCGGGCGTGAGGATGCCGGGCAGCGCCTCCAGCATGTCGCGCCGGTCGCTGCCGGTCAGCAGGTCGCGTTCGGCCGCACGATCCGGATAGCCGAGCGAGATGCGCATCAGGAACCGGTCGAGCTGCGACTCCGGCAGCGCATAGGTGCCGAGCTGGTCATGCGGGTTTTGCGTGGCGATCACGAAGAACGGCGTGGGCAGGGCGCGCGTTTCGCCCTCCACGGTGACCTGCTTTTCTTCCATGGCTTCGAGCAGCGCGCTCTGGGTTTTGGGGCTGGCGCGGTTGATCTCGTCGGCCAGCAGCACTTGGGCGAAGATCGGACCGGGGTGGAACACGAAGGCCTCCTTGCCGCGCTCGTAGATCGAAACACCCGTCAAGTCGCTGGGCATCAGGTCGGCGGTGAACTGGACGCGCGAAAAGTGCAGGCCAAAGGCGCGCGCCAGCGCATGCGCCAGCGTCGTCTTGCCGACGCCCGGGACATCCTCGATCAGCAGATGCCCGCCGGCCAGCAGGCAGGCCACGCAGTCCTGCACCTGCGCCGGCTTGCCCACAATCACCGTGTTAAGCTGGTTTAAAAGCGCCTTGAGTTTTTCCTGATGCTGCATGTCATGACCATAACCGAAAAGTCTTCCGGGAACCTTCAGGGCGGGGTGGCGCCGTGAGCAGGACCGGGTATTTCACGCATCCGGATTGCGGCAAGCATGAAATGGGGCCGGGACACCCCGAGTGTCCGCAGCGGCTCGATGCCATTGCGGACCGGTTGCTGATCACCGGGGTGCGCGACGCGCTGGATCAACGGGATGCGCCGGTGGCCGCGCTGGCGGACATCGAGCTGGCGCACGAGCGCATGTACGTTGCGTCCCTGCGCGGCCTGTCCGAGCAGCTCAAGGAGGATGTTGCGGCCGGCGGGCCGGGCCATGCCCAGATTGATCCGGACACCGCGATGAACGTCCATACCTGGGACGCCGCGCTGCGTGCCGCCGGAGCGGCGCTGGCGGCCACCGACGCGGTGCTGGCCGGGGAGCTGGACAGCGCGTTTTGCGCCGTGCGCCCGCCGGGACATCATGCGTGCAAGGGCAGGGCCATGGGTTTCTGCTTTTTCAACAATGTGGCCATCGGCGTGAAATATGCGCTGGAGCGGCACGGCCTCAAGCGCATCGCCATCGTGGACTTCGACGTGCATCATGGCAACGGTACCGAGGACATCTTCAGCGGGGACGAGCGGGTGTTGATGGTGAGTTTCTTTCAGCATCCGTTCTATCCCTATAGCGGTACCGAATTTCCGGCCGGCAACATGGTGAACCTGCCGGTGCCGGCCTATACCCGGGGCATGGCCATCCGGGAACTCGTGGAGACGGCATGGCTGCCGCGGCTGGAGGCTTTCCAGCCCGAGTTGATATTCATCAGCGCGGGCTTCGACGCGCACCGGCTGGACGACATGGGCCAGCTCGGACTGACCGAGCAGGACTACGCGTGGATCACCGAGCGCATCCTGGGCGTGGCGCGGCGCCACGCAAAAGGCCGGATCGTCTCGTGCCTGGAAGGCGGCTACCACCTGGATGCGCTGGGGCGCAGTGTGGAAGCCCACCTGCGCGTGCTGGCCGGCATCTGACGGGCAGGAAAACGACATGAGGGGAACGACCACCGCGCCGGTGCCGATCGACGACTTTCACGACTGGCTCCTGGCATTGCTGCGCCCGACCGCGCTGACCGAACTGGCGGTTCTGGCCGTTTGCGCGCTGCTGGCCTGGGGACTGGTCTGGCTCGCTCGCCGGGCGGCGGGTCAGCCCGATCCCGGCTCCATCATGTTTGGCCGCCGGATCATCGACGGCGTGCTGTTCCCGGTGCTGTTGCTGTGCGCCGGTTATCTGGCCCGCGAGATGCTGAGGCGCTCGATCCCGGTCGCGGTGTTCCGGATCGCGATTCCGGTGCTGGTGTCGTTCGCCGCGATCCGCCTGGGCGTCAAGGTGCTGCAGGCGGCCTTCAAGGCGACCCCCCTGGTGCGCGCGCTCGAGCGGACCATCTCGTGGGTGGCCTGGCTTGCCGTGGCGCTGTGGGTCAGTGGTCTGCTGCCGCTGATGCTCGACGAGCTGGACGAGATCAAGCTGACGATTGGCAATACGCATGTTTCGGTGACCACCCTGATCGCGGGCGCGCTGACCGCCGGCGCGGTGCTGCTGGTCACGCTGTGGATCTCGGCGGCGATCGAGGCCCGCCTGCTGCGCAACGCGACGGGCAGCGAGCTGTCGGTGCGCAAGGCGATCAGCAATGCACTGCGCGCGCTGCTGATGTTCGTCGGGTTGCTGGTGGCGCTATCGGCGGTCGGTATCGATCTCACGACGCTCTCGGTGCTGGGCGGCGCGATCGGCGTGGGCATTGGATTCGGGCTGCAGCAGCTCGCCTCCAACTACGTCAGCGGCTTCGTCATCCTGGCCGAACGCAGCGTGCGCATCGGCGACAACGTCCGGGTCGATACCTTCGAAGGCCGCATCACCGACATCAACGCACGCTACACCGTGATCCGCTCGTCCTCCGGGCGCGAGTCCATCGTACCCAACGCCATGCTGATCACCCAGCGCGTGGAGAACCTGTCGCTGGCCGACACCCGCGTCTGGCTATCCACGGTGGTGTCGGTGGGGTATGAGAGCGATGTGGATCTGGTGATGCGCCTGCTGGTCGATGCCGCGATCCAGTGCCCGCGCGTGCTGCGCGAGCCTGCGCCCGCCGCCGCGCTGTCTGCGTTCGGTGCCGACGGCCTGGAGTTCACGGTGGGCTTCTGGATCGCCGACCCCGAAAACGGCCAGCTCGGGCTGCGCTCGCAAATCAATCTGGGAATCCTGCGCGCCCTGCGCGAGCACCACATCGACATTCCGTACCCGCAGCGCGTGCTGCACATCAAACCCCGTTCGGGCTGAACCCTTTGATTCTTCGACAAGCTCGGGACGGGCCGGGCCAAGGGGGTGGTAGTTGATATTTTTGAACGCCAAAACGCATCAAGCCTTGGCAAGCCCGAGATAGGTGGCCGCCACGCGCGCATCATGCATCAGGTCCCCGGCCGGGCCTTCGAGCGTGATGCGACCGGTTTCCAGCACGTAGCCATAGTCCGCCACCTGCAGCGCCGCGCGCGCATTCTGCTCGACCAGCAAAATGCCAACGCCGCTTTGCTTGAGGCCCGAGATGATGTGAAAGATCTCCCGCACCACGAGCGGCGCCAGCCCCAGGCTGGGCTCATCGAGCATCAGCACCTTGGGGCTGGCCATGAGCGCGCGTCCGATCGCCAGCATCTGGCGCTCGCCCCCCGACAGGGTCCCCGCCAGCTGCTTGCGCCGCTCGGCCAGGCGCGGAAACAGGCGCAGCACCTCGGCCTGCGTCGCCTCGGCTCCGCGGCCGCGCCAGTCCAGCCTTACCCTGGCGCCCAGCAGCAGGTTGTCCTGCACTGTCATGCTCGCGAACAGTTCGCGCTTTTCCGGCACCAGGCTGAGGCCGTGCGCGACCCGCATTTCGATCGATCCGCGCTCGGGCGCGCCCAGGAAGCGCAGCTCGCCGCTGGCGGGCAGCACGCCCATGACGGCGTTGAGCAGCGTGGACTTGCCTGCACCGTTCGGGCCGATCACGGTCACGATGCTGCCTGCAGCGACCTGCAGCGAGGCATCGTGCAAGGCGCGGACCTTGCCATAGTCCACCGAGAAATTGCGCACCTGAAGCACCGGCGCCGGCTGCTGCGACGTCATGGCCACGCTCATTCGACACCTCCCAGGTAGGCTTCAATCACGGCAGGGTCCTGCCGGACGTCCTGCGGGGCGCCCTCGGCGATGCGGCTGCCGAAATCCATCACCACCAGCCGGTCGACCAGCCCCATCACGAAATCCATGTCGTGTTCCACCAGCAGCACGCTGACGCCCTCGTCCCGCAATTGGCGCAACACGGCGGCGAGCGCCTGCTTTTCCTGGTGCCGCAGGCCGGCAGCCGGCTCGTCCAGCAACAGCAGCACCGGGTCGCAAGCGAGCGCGCGCGCAATCTCCAGCAGGCGCTGTTGACCCAGCGCCAGACTGCCGGCCTCGCGCAGGCCATCGCCGCCCAGACCGACCCGCTCCAGTTGAGTGTGCGCCTGCGCGAACAGGCTGGCCTCTTCCCCCCGGTTCAGCCGCAGCGCGCCGGCCAGAGCGCCCTTGCTGCCGCGCAGATGGGCGCCGATGGCGACGTTCTCGATGGCGCTCATGGCGGGCATCAGGCGCACGTGCTGGAAGGTACGGGCCATGCCCGCCCGCGCCATCCAGTGCGAGGGCCGGCCATCGACCCGCTCGCCCATGAAATGCACTTCGCCCGCGCTCAACGGAAGCACGCCGCTGACCAGATTGAACATGGTGCTCTTGCCCGCCCCGTTCGGCCCGATGAGGCCGACGATCTCGCCGGCGGCCAGCGAGAAGCTCACGTCGTTCACGGCGACCAGGCCGCCGAAGGTCTTGCGCGCCAGCCGCACATCCAGCACCAGGCGGCCATGCGCCGGCTTGGCGCGCTGCGGCAGGACCCGCGCGTGGCGGATGGCGCGCAGGCCGGCAGGGGGCGCCAGTTCGGCAGGGGCCGCTGCACTGCCGATGCGGCGACGGAATGGCCACAGCACCGCGCGCACCAGCAAAGGCCAAATTCCGGCGGGCGCACGCTGCAGCAGCAGAATCATCACCAGGCCCGTCACGACGACTTCAAAATTGCCGCTCTGGCCGAGCAGGGTGGGCAGCACACTCTGCAGCCAGTCGCCGAGCAGCGTCATGAGCGCCGCGCCCACCAGGGCGCCCCAGACGTAGCCGGCGCCGCCCACGACCGCCATGAACAGGTAGCCAATGCCGGCGCCGAGGTCGAACGGAGTTGGATTCACGGCCCGCTGCAAATGCGCGTAGAGCCAGCCCGAGAGGCCGGCCAGCACGGCGGCGAGCACGAACGTGAGCATCTTGATGCGCGCGGTATTCACGCCACAAGATTCGGCCATCACAACGCCGCCCTTGAGCGCGCGGATGGCCCGGCCCGAGCGCGAGTCGAGCAGGTTCAGCGTGCCCATGACGGCGAGCGCAACCATGAGCCAGATCAGCAGGTAGATGTGCCGGCCGCTGCGCAACTCGAGGCCGAAGACGTTGATGGGAGGAATGCCGGTGATGCCGTCGAATTGGCCCAGCAGGGTCAGATTGCCGAACAGGTAGAACAGGCTCAGGCCCCAGGCCAGCGTGCACAGCGGCAGGTAATGACCCGACAGGCGCATGGTAATGGCCCCCAGCGCCACCGCGGCCAGCACCGTGATGGCCACGCCGGCCACCAGGCCGATCCAGGGCGACGCGCCATAGGTTGTGGTCAGCACGGCGCTGGCGTAGGCCCCGATGCCGACGAACGCGGCCTGCCCGAAAGAGGTCATGCCCGCGATGCCGGTCAGCAGCACCAGCCCGAGCGCGACCAGGCTGTACATGCCGATGTAGTTGGCCAGCGTGATCCAGAACTCGGGCACGGGCAGGGCCGCCATCGCGGCCATCAGGACCAGCCACAGCATGATGCCGGCCTGGCCGGCGCGGCGCGCCGATGCCGGGCCGGCCATCATTCTTCCTCCTCATCGAGCAGCGTGTGGCTGCTGAACGAACGCCAGACCAGCACCGGCACAATGAGCGCGAACACCAGCACCTCCTTGTAGGCGCTGGCCCAGAATGACGCGTAGGCTTCCATCAACCCGACGAACAGCGCGCCGCCGGCCGCGATCGGGTAGCTGACCATGCCGCCGATGATGGCGCCGACAAAGCCCTTCAGGCCGATCACGAAGCCGGAGTCGTAATACAGCGTCGTGGCGGGGCCGATCAGGATGCCCGAAAACGCGCCGATCAGTCCCGCCAGCAGGAATGCCAACTGGCCCGAATGCGCGACCTGGATCCCCACCAGACGCGCGCCGAGGCGGTTCACCGCGGTGGCGCGCAAAGCCTTGCCGGCCACCGTGGCGTTGAAAAACAGCGACAGTGCCGCCATGATCAGCACCGACGCGACGATCACCGCCAGGCCCTGGCCAGAAAGCGACAGCGGGCCCAGATGAAACCGCAGATCCGAAAACGGATTGGAGCGCGCGCCTTCGGCACCAAACATCGCCAGCCCGAGCCCGAGCATCACGAAATGCACGGCCACCGCGACGATCAGCAGCACCAGCACGCTGGCGTGGGCCAGCGGCTCAAAGGCCAGGCGGTACCACATCGGCGCGAGCGGCGCGACGATCGCCAGCGTAAGCGCGGCCTGCGCGGGCAGGTCCAGCGCCTGCAGCGGCAGCAGCCTGGCCAGCAGGTAGACGACGACCGGCAGCAGCAGGTTCAGCAGCGCGGAATTGCGCAGCACATGGCTGCCGGCGGGCGCGGCGCCGGGGCGCAGCCGGCCCCAGAGGTCCTTGATGAACACCGCCAGCCCCATGACCAGCAGCATCCACACCGTGGTCGGGAAGGCACCAGCCTGCAGCATGACCATGGTGAGTGCGCCGTAGGTCACCATCTCGCCCTGCGGGATGAAAATCACGCGGGTCACGGCAAACACGAGCACCAGGCCCACGGCCAGCAGCGCATAAACGGCGCCGGTCGTGATGCCGTCCTGCGCCAGAATCAGGGCAATTGAAGGGTCCATTCGGATTCACACGAAAAAAAGGCGTTGCCATCATGTGCAACGCCTGGCGGAACAGGATGTGGCAGCGCTACTGCACGAGTTTCCACTGGCCTTTCACGATTTCCACCATGACGCGCGAGCGCTGGTCGAACCCCATGTGATCGGTCTTGCTCATGTTCATGATACCGTGCGTGGTGACTAGGTTCGTTGTGTTCTCCAGCGCATCGCGCAGCGCGCGGCGGAACTCCCTGGTGCCGGGCTTGGCCGTCTTGAGCGCCACAGGAATCGCGTTCCTGAGCAGTAGATAGACATTCCAGGCGTGCGCCGAAAACGAGTTCGCCGGACTGTTCGGATAGGCAGCGTCGTATCGCTTGATGAAGTCCAGCGACACCTTCTTGATCGGGTTGCTGTCCGGCAGCTGTTTCGCCACCACGAACGGGCCGGCCGGCAGGAACGCGCCTTCCACGGCCTTGCCACCCACGCGCAGGAAGTCCTGGTTGATGATGCCGTCGGTGAAGTAGATCTTGCCCTTGTAGCCGCGATCGCGCAGGGTCGTGGCCGGCAGCGCGCCGGGCGTGCCCGAGGCCGCGATCAGGACCGCATCAGGATTGGCTTCCATGATCTTGAGCACCTGGCCGATCACGCTGGTGTCGTTGCGCTTGTACTGCTCCTGTGCAACCACCTTGAGGTGGTGCAGCGCGGACAGGGTGTTGAATTCCTTCATGACACCTTCGCCGTAGGCGTCGTTGAAACCGATCAGGCCCACCGTCTTCACGCCGTGGTCGGCCATGTGGGCGGTCACGGCCGTCAGCATGATGGCGTCGGTCTGCGGCGTCTTGAACACCCAGAATCGCTTGGCGTCGACCGGGTCGACGATTTTGATGGACGATGCAATGGAAATCATCGGTGTTTGCGAATCGGCCGCCACGTCGATCATCGCCAGGCTCGACGGCGTGGTGGAAGAGCCTACGATCACGTCCACGTTGTCTTCCGAGACGAACTTGCGGGTGTTCTTCACGGCCGCCACGGGGTCCGAGGCATCGTCGAGCACGATGTAGTCGACCTTTTGGCCGTCGATTTCCTTCGGCATGATGGCAAATGCCATTTTTTCGGGAATCCCCAGCGATGCCGCCGGCCCGGTGGTGGAGAGCGTGACGCCGACCTTGATTTGCGCCTGTGCCGCAAGCGGCAGGATCGACAGGCCGAAGGCCGATGCCAGCAGGAGTTTTTTGAACATGAATTTTTCCAATCCCGGAATTTGCTGGTTGGCACTATAAGTCAGCCATGCCCCGGCCCATGTCATGGCTTACCCGAATTAGCCAACCGGCTGGTCGGGTAATGGTTCCCGGGCGCTGCCGCAGCGGGCCTTATAATAAAAAGCACGATCGTTCTATTTCTATGGTGACGTGGGGATGAGTGCTCCTCCGCCGTTCGGGGCGCAGGTGCATCGCCGCATAGAATCGACCGGATCAAGCTCAACGTCTATTCAACAACTCAACGGAGCCCCAGTCATGAAGGTCCTGGTAGCAGTCAAGCGCGTGGTCGACTACAACGTCAAGGTGCGCGTGAAGTCGGACAACAGCGGCGTGGACATCGCCAACGTCAAGATGAGCATGAACCCCTTTGACGAGATCGCCGTCGAAGAGGCCGTGCGCCTCAAGGAGAAGGGCGTCGCCACCGAAGTCATTGCCGTCTCGTGCGGCGTGCAGCAGTGCCAGGAAACCCTGCGTACCGCCATGGCGATCGGCGCGGACCGTGCGATCCTGGTGCAGACCGATGCCGAACTGCAGCCGCTGGCCGTGGCCAAGCTGCTCAAGGCACTGGTGGACAAGGAACAGCCCGGCCTGATCATTCTGGGCAAACAAGCCATCGACGATGACTGCAACCAGACCGGCCAGATGCTTGCCGCGCTCGCCGACCTGCCGCAGGCCACCTTTGCCAGCAAGGTCGAGGTGGTTGATGGCAAGGCCCAGGTTACGCGCGAAGTCGACGGCGGCCTGGAGACGCTGTCCATCAGCCTGCCCGCCATCGTCACCACCGACTTGCGCCTGAACGAGCCGCGCTACGTCACCCTGCCCAACATCATGAAGGCCAAGAAAAAGCAGCTCGACACCTTCAAGCCCGAAGACCTGGGGGTGGACGTGGCCCCGCGCCTGAAGACCCTGAAAGTCTCGGAACCGCCCAAGCGCAGCGCCGGCATCAAGGTGCCCGACGTCGCCACGCTGGTGGACAAACTCAAGAACGAAGCAAAGGTGATTTAGCCGGCTGTCCTCCCCGCGAAGGCGGGGATCCACCTTGCCCCAAACCCCCAACCCCTGGATTCCCGCCTGCGCGGGAATGACGGAGAAACAACATGACCGCACTCGTAATTGCCGAACACGACAACGCCCACCTCAAGGGCGCCACCCTGAATACCGTGACCGCCGCCGCTCAGTGCGGCGGTGAAGTGCACGTGCTGGTGGCGGGACACAACGCGGGCGACGCCGCCAAGGCGGCCAGCCAGATCAGCGGTGTGGGCAAGGTGCTGCACGCCGAAGGCGCGCACTTTGCGCACGGCCTGGCGGAGAACATCGCTGCCCAGGTGCTGGCCATTGCTGCCAATTACAGCCATATCCTGTTCCCAGCGACCGCTTCGGGCAAGAATATCGCCCCCAGAGTCGCCGCCAAACTCGACGTGGCGCAGATCAGCGACATCAGCAAGGTGGACAGCCCCGACACCTTCGAGCGCCCGATTTACGCCGGCAACGCGATTGCCATCGTGCAGAGCATCGATGCCACCAAGGTCATCACGGTGCGTACCACGGGCTTTGATCCGGCACCCAGCAGCGGCGGCAGCGCCGCCATCGAAACCGTCAACGCCGTGGCCGACAGCGGCAAATCGACCTTCATGGGTAGCGAGATTGCAAAAAATGACCGCCCCGAGCTGACCGCGGCCAAGATCATCGTCAGCGGGGGCCGGGCCCTGGGCAGTGCCGAGAAGTTCACCGAAGTCATCACGCCGCTGGCGGACAAGCTGGGCGCGGCCATGGGGGCCAGCCGCGCGGCGGTGGATGCAGGCTATGCACCGAATGACTGGCAGGTCGGGCAGACCGGCAAGATCGTGGCGCCGCAGCTGTACGTGGCCTGCGGCATCTCCGGGGCGATCCAGCATCTGGCAGGCATGAAGGACTCCAAGGTGATCGTGGCGATCAACAAGGATGAGGAGGCGCCGATCTTCTCGGTCGCCGACTATGGACTGGTGGCGGATCTGTTTGTGGCCGTGCCGGAGTTGGTGAAGGCGTTGTAAGCCGCTCGACCAGGAGACACGACATGAGCTACATTGCCCCCGTCAAGGACATGCTGTTTGACATCCAGCACCTGGCGCGCATCGACCAGGTCGCGCAGCTGCCCGGTTTCGAGGAAGCCGGTCTGGAGACCGCCCGCGCCGTGCTGGAGGAATGCGCCAAATTCAACGAAGGCGTGCTGGCTCCGCTCAATTGGGAGGGCGACAAGAACCCTTCCTCATGGCGCGATGGCGCCGTCACCACCACGCCGGGTTTCAAGCAGGCCTTCAAGCAGTACACCGAAGGCGGCTGGCAGGGCCTGCAGCACCCGACCGATTTTGGAGGGCAGGGCCTGCCCAAGACGATTGGCGCGCCCTGCGGCGAAATCCTCAACAGCGCCAACATGAGCTTCGCGCTGTGCCCGCTCTTGACCGACGGCGCGATCGAGGCGTTGCTCACGGCGGGCTCCGACGCGCTGCGGGCCACCTATCTGGAGAAGATGGTGAGCGGCCAGTGGACCGGCACCATGAACCTGACCGAGCCGCAGGCCGGCTCCGATCTGGCTGCGGTGCGCAGCCGCGCCGAGCCGCAGCCCGATGGCACCTACAAGGTGTTCGGCACCAAGATCTTCATCACCTACGGCGAGCACGATATGGCCGAGAACATCGTGCATCTGGTGCTGGCCCGCGTCACCGGCGCGCCGGAGGGCGTGAAGGGCATCAGCCTGTTTGTCGTGCCGAAGTTCATGGTCAACGCAGACGGGTCACTCGGCGCGCGCAACGACGTGCACTGCGTCAGCATCGAGCACAAGCTGGGCATCAAGGCCAGCCCGACCGCGGTGCTGCAGTACGGCGACAAAGGTGGTGCCGTGGGTTATCTGGTGGGCCAGGAAAACCGCGGTCTCGAATACATGTTCATCATGATGAACGCGGCGCGCTACGCGGTGGGCGTGCAGGGCATTGCGGTTGCCGAGCGTGCCTACCAGAAGGCCGCCGCGTTTGCCAAAGAGCGTGTGCAGTCGCGCCCGGTCGACGGCTCGGCCCACGCCAGCGCCACCATCATCCATCACCCCGATGTGCGGCGCATGCTCATGACCATGCGCGCGCTCACCGAGGGCTGCCGTGCCATGGCTTCAGTGGCGGCTGCGGCGTATGACGCGTCGCACCACCACTCCGATGCCGCGGTGCGCCAGCAGAACCAGGCGTTCTACGAGTTCATGGTGCCGCTCATCAAGGGCTACAGCACCGAGATGAGCCTGGAGGTCACCTCGCTGGGCGTGCAGGTGCATGGCGGCATGGGCTTCATCGAGGAGACCGGCGCGGCGCAGTACTACCGCGATGCCAAAATTTTGACGATTTACGAAGGCACGACCGCCATCCAGGCGAACGACCTGGTGGGCCGCAAGACCGCGCGCGACGGCGGCCAGACTGCCAAGGCGATTGCCGCGCAGATCGAGAAGACCGAGGCCGAACTGAAGAAACGTTCCAGCGCTGACGGGCGTGCCGTGGCCGCCCGGCTGCAGGCCGCGCGCGAAGCCTTTCTCGATGTGGTGGGTTTCGTGGCCGGCGGCGCGAAGGCCTCGCCCAATGCCGTGTATGCCGGCAGCGTGCCCTATCTGATGCTGGCGGGCAACCTGATGGCGGGCTGGCAGATGGCACGCGCTCTCATGGCGGCCGAGGACGAACTGGCGCAGGGCACCGACACGGCCTTCATGCAAGCCAAGATCGCGACCGCGCGTTTCTACGCGGACCACCTTCTGACCCGCGCACCGGGGCAGCGCGACAGCATCGTGCAGGGTGCCGACAGCGTGATGGCACTGGCTGCGGAAGCGTTTTAGTCAGCTATAACAAACAGAGCGGCTGTCGCCCGATTGACAAGGGCTGCAGCCGCTTTTCATTTATAAACCCGAGAGATTGCCTGAACGGAGATTCCATGTCCCAGTTGCCCCCGCCCCTGAACCGCCTGCCGTTCCCCGTGATCGGCTCGCCGCTGTTCATCATCAGCAACCCCAAGCTCGTGATTGCCCAGTGCATCAACGGCGTGGTGGGGGCCATGCCCGCGCTGAACGCGCGCCCCGCGTCGCAACTGGACGAGTGGCTGGCCGAGATCACCGAGGCGCTGGCGGCGTGGGACAAGGCCCATCCCGACCAGCCCGCTGCGCCGTTCGCGATCAACCAGATCGTGCACAAGAGCAACGACCGGCTCGAACACGACATGGAAATGTGCGTCAAGTACAAGGTGCCGATCTACATCACCAGTCTGGGCGCGCGCGAGGACATCAATGCGGCGGCCCACAGCTACGGCGGCGTGGTGCTGCACGACATCATCAACAACAGGTTCGCGAGGAAGGCGATCGAGAAGGGCGCCGACGGCCTGATTGCCGTGGCCGCGGGGGCCGGCGGGCATGCGGGCGTGAAGAGCCCGTTTGCGCTGATCCAGGAGATCCGTTCGTGGTTCGACGGGCCGGTGGCGCTCAGCGGCTCCATCTCCACCGGCGCCGCGGTGCTGGCCGCCCAGGCCATGGGCGCGGACTTCGCCTACATCGGCAGCGCCTTCATCGCGACCGAAGAGGCGCGTGCGGTCGATGGCTACAAGCAGGCCATCGTCGCCGGGACCTCGGACGACATCGTCTACAGCAACCTGTTCACCGGCGTGCACGGCAACTACCTGGCGCCGAGCATCCGCGCGGCCGGGCTCGACCCCGACAAGCTGCCCGAGAGCGACCCGAGCAAGATGAACTTCGGCGGCGACAAGACCAAGGCCTGGAAGGACATCTGGGGCAGCGGCCAGGGCATCGGCGCGGTCAGCAAGGTGCAAGGCGCGGCCGGCTTCATCGCCCAGCTCAAGCGCGAGTACGGCGAGGCGCGCGCGCGCCTCGCGCTCTGAACCGGATCAGCGGCCCAGCGCCTGCGTGATCAGCCGGCCCGCCGGTGCCAGGTTTGCTACCAGCTCATGCGGCAGCGCGTGGCGTTCCACCAGGTATTGCGGCGTATTGAAGCTGACCATCACGGTGCCGGGCGCGGGCTCGGACACCAGCGCCTTCAGCGGCAGATCCAGCGCGGCCAGCGGGCGCGCCAGCATCAGCGGCGTGCCGGCCCGGGCATTGCCGAAGATCAGCAGCACGGTGGGCGGCATGGCCAGGCCCACGGCGGCGGCCCCGGCCTGGTGATCCACGGTCGCAAACACCTGCAGGCCGTGCGCCGCGAACGTGGCGCGCAGGCGCTCCAGCGTTTCGGCGAACGGGTAGGCACTGCGGATGCTCGCCACCCCCGGTGTGTTCTCCGAGTTCGAAAGGTCGGTGTTCATGGGCGGCTCCAGGCGCTGGGTTGAGCCCATGGTAGGCCGAAATCCCGCGCTCTGCGCGGGCGTTGCGCCACGGGGCACGCGACACCGCCGGGATTTCAAGATTTTTAGGCCACCAGCCCTTATGGAATATCGATAGTTCGCTATCAATTCCATATTTTCAAGCGCCCCCGAACATCGCCAGGTTCAGCTTCGACGGCTGGCCCAGCCACGCGGCATGCAGCGTGTGGTCCGCAAGGTCGTCGCCGGTCAGTCCGTGCACCAGCACGTCCAGGCCGTCGCGGTGCTGCTCGAGCCAGGGGATGAAGGTCTCGAACTGCGCGCTGTCGAACGCGATCTGGCAGCTCCAGTGCGGGTGCGGCCCCACGAGCTTTTCATGCACCTGGCCCACGCGCAGACCGAACAGCGCGCCCGCCTGCTCGCACAGCGCGCGCGCCTGCGCCACCGTGTCCGGCCCGAAATAGACGTGCGCGTGGTAATGCGCGTAAATGTTGCGGGGGCGAGGAACGTCGGCGTGCGGCATCGGTGGTCTCTCAGACGGGGGGCGGATTCGCGCCGGCGGGCCGGGGCGGGCCTTTGAGCTCGACCGTGTTGCCTTCCGGGTCGGTGATGTAGATGGACGGCCCCAGGCCTTCGGCGCCGTAGCGTTGCTCGACGGCTCCGGCGGTGATGCCCGCGGCGCTCAGATGCCGGCGGATGGCATCCGGGTCGAACGGCTCGACACGGAAACAGAAGTGGTCGAGGTTCCTGCCCAGGGCCCCTGGCGCCGCGCCGCCCGCGCGGCCCAGCGGCCCGTCGACCGGCACCAGGTCCAGCAGCGATCGCCCCGCGCGCAGTTGTACCAGCCCGATGTCGTCCTGCCGCCGCTCGACGGGGCAGCCCAGCACCGTGCCGTAGAAATGGAGCATGGCCTGCAGATCGACGACGCGCAGCACGATGTGATCGATTTCCCGGATGGAGATCATCGGGCTTTCTCCATGCTTGCAGTCTCCGTTTTCATGGGGCCGGCTTCGTGCCGTGGGTATGGCGGAAGAATACACGCGTCGAAGGTCACGCTCCCGCATATCTTCATCAAAAAATCGGCGTGATGGCTATGATGCACAGGCCGGTCAGTTCAAGGAAACCACCATGATCACCGTCACTTCCGTGGAAGCGCAGAACCGCTTTGGCCGGCTGCTCGATACCGTGCAGCGCGAGCCCGTCACCATCACCCGGCGTGGGCGCACCGCCGCTTTCATCGTGTCGCCGCAGGACATGCAGGATTTGCAGGACGCCCGGCGCCAGCGCGGCACCGCCGTGAGGGCGTTCGAAACCTACTTTGCCAAGATTGATGCCACGCTTACGCCCGCGGCACGTGAACTGACCGACGCGGATGTCGCGCGGCTGGTGAAAGCCGCGAGGTGACCGGCCTGCAACGGGTCGTCATCGATACCAGCACCCTGATGGGTGCGGTATTGCGCCCCGCCTCCGTACCACGGCAGGCATTCATGGCCGTGGTCGGCTCCTGTGAACTCTGCATGAGCCCGGCCACGCTCCAGGAATTGCACCGGGTATTGGGGCGCGCCAAGTTCGACCGCTATGCACCCCCCGGCAGCAGCGGATGGACTTCGGGGAACTGGTGGCCCGGCACGCTCGTCTGTGGGAAATCGACACGGCCAGCGAGCAGGCTGCGGCAGGCGCGTGCCGGGACGCGAAGGACGACAAGTCCCTGGCGCTGGCCCTGGCCTGCGACGCGGCGACACTGGTTTCAAGCGATGACGATCTGCTGGTGTTGCACCCCTGGCAGGGCATTCAAATGTTGAGGCCAGCGGCATTCCTGCGGCGGGAAAATTGAATTCTGCCAATTGACTCACCGTAGCTCGCGGGGCACCCCGCACAGGCCTTTGGAATCCGCCTGGCGGCCGGATGTGACGCAACGCATCGGCTCTTGAACGTCGCACAGGACGGCATGGCTACTTTGCAAAACTTTACTTTCTTCTGGGCATGGTGTTGCAAGAAGAAAAAAGTGTTTTGAATCAATCGGTTGTATTCCCCAAATTTGCCCCGAACAAGGGAAAACGAGGGGGAGGGAATAGGCACGGGATGACGCGGTGTGCCTTTTGTCACATGACTGGATTGAGTGATTCCGATAGTATTTTTCGAACAAGCAACAAGCGACGTACTTTTGCAGGCCGCATTGTTGAAGAACAACAATTCACTCAGGGGGCGTTTCATGAGCGTTTTTTCACGCCATTTGAGCAAGTGTTGATTTCCGAGCAAATCTGACCCCTTTGAGCTGAGATTTTTCATCGAAATTTGACCCCTTTGAATAAAGTCCCCTGCTTAACTTTTGAGCGGGGGGATCAAGGAGTGATCAAAGTG
>SCRU01000156.1 GCA_004323695.1 Burkholderiaceae bacterium | reverse complement strand
GTCGTAGAAATCGACGCCGGACAAATCGGCCACGGTGCCGATGTCCTTGTCGCCGCGCCCCGACAGATTCACCAGGATAGTCTGGTCCGGGCGCATGGTTTTCGCGAGTTTCATGGCGTGGGCCATGGCGTGGCTCGATTCGAGCGCTGGGATGATGCCCTCGGTGCGGCACAGGTGGTGGAAGGCGGCGAGCGCCTCGGCATCGGTGATGCCCACGTACTCGGCGCGGCCGATGTCCTTGAGAAACGCGTGCTCGGGACCGACTCCGGGGTAGTCCAGCCCGGCGCTGATGGAGTGCGTCTCAGTGACCTGGCCGTTGTCGTCCTGCAGCACATAGGTACGGTTGCCATGCAGCACGCCGGGGCTGCCCCGTTGCAGCGAGGCCGAATGCTTCCCGCTGTCCAGCCCCAGACCTGCCGCCTCCACGCCGATCAGGCGGGTCGCCTCATGTCCTAGATAGGGATAGAAAATGCCCATCGCGTTGCTGCCGCCCCCCACGCAGGCGACCACCGCGTCGGGCTGGCGCCCGCCCGTCATCGCGGGCATCTGCGTCAGGCATTCCTTGCCGATCACGCTTTGAAAGTCGCGCACCATCATCGGGTAGGGGTGCGGCCCGGCCACCGTGCCGATGATGTAGAAGGTGCTGTCCACGTTGGCGACCCAGTCGCGCATGGCTTCGTTCAGCGCGTCTTTCAGTGTCTTGCTGCCCGATTCGACCGGCACCACGCTGGCGCCCAGCAGGTTCATGCGGTACACGTTGGGGCTTTGCCGCTTGACGTCCTCGGACCCCATGTACACCACGCATTCCAGCCCGTAGCGCGCGCAGATGGTGGCGGTGGCCACGCCGTGCTGGCCGGCGCCGGTCTCGGCGATGATGCGCGGCTTGCCCATGCGCCGCGCCAGCATCGCTTGGCCGATCACGTTGTTGATCTTGTGCGCGCCGGTGTGGTTCAGGTCTTCGCGCTTGAGGTAGATCTGCGCGCCTTGCAACTCGCGGCTGGTGCGCGCGGCGTGGTAGATCGGCGAGGGCCGGCCCACGTAATGCGCGAGTTCGTCGTTGAACTCCGCGACGAAGGCCGGGTCGTGCTGGTACTTGGCGTACGCGTCGGTGAGTTCGTTGATGGCATGCGTCAGTGTTTCGCTGACGAAGCTGCCGCCGTAAATTCCGAAATGACCTGTCGCATCAGGTTGCTGGTACTGGAACATGGGTTGACTTTGCAAATTGCCCGTCGGCCGCGCGCACGGCGGCAACGAACTGGTTGATCTTGTCGGCGCTCTTGACCCCCTTGGCGGTCTCGACGCCGGAACTCACATCAACGGCCAGCGTCCTGCAACGCGGCCGCAACTGCAAAATGCCATCGGTCACGTTGGCAGCACTCAACCCACCACTCAAGACGAGGTGAGCGTCGACGCTTGGAGGCAGAAGTGACCAATCGAATGCCTTGCCGCCGCCGCCATAACCGTCGACATGCGCGTCGAGCAGGATGGCCTGGGCGTTTGAATAATCCTGCGCGTATTTTACGAGGTCGAAGGCCATGGCCCCGGCACCCAGTGGAATTCGCGCGGCGCGCAGGTAGGGGCGGAGCGCGCGGTCGCAATCCGCCGGCGATTCATCGCCATGAAATTGAACTGTAGCTCTTGGTATGTCTGAGCATATAGCTATGATTTTTGCAGTTTTCTCGTTCACGAACAGCAGCACCGGTGTGACGAACGGCGGCAGGCGCCGCGCCAGCGCGAGCGCGCGTGCCGGCGTCACGTAGCGCGGACTCGGCGGGTACAGCACAAACCCCACGGCGTCGGCGCCCGCGGCCACGGCCGCATCCACGTCCTGCTCGCGTGTGAGGCCGCAGATCTTGATCCGGGTGCGGACTTGGGGTGGGAGGGGTGTCACGGAATCCAATCATACGCAGCCGCGCGCTTGGGCAGGCCCCAGCGGTCTTCGTACACCGGCCCCAGAAAGTACAGGCCGTCGGGTGAAAAAGTCGGGGCCGCTGCGTCGCGGCTGCGCGCGGCCAGCACGGTCTGCATCCATTCGGGCGATTGGCGACCCTCGCCGATCGCGACCAGGCAGCCCATGATGTTGCGGATCATGTGATGCAGGAATCCGTTGGCTTCGAATTCGAAGCGCCAGTAGGTGGACGGGGCGGCGCTGCGCCGTGCAATCTCGACGCTTTTCAGGATTTTGACCGGCGATCGAGCCTGGCACGCCGAGGCCCGGAACGACGTGAAGTCGTGTTCCCCCACGAGTTGCTGCGCGGCCAGGCGCATCGCCTCTGCGTCCAGTGGATGCATGGTCCAGCCCACGCGTTTCGCTTCCACGCTCGGGCGCACCGGCGACTGCAGCAGCACGTAGGCGTAGCGCCGGGCGATGGCGCTGGCGCGGCAATGAAATTCGGCAGGTACCTGCTGCGCCCATTGCACCGCGATGTCGGGCGGCAAATAGGTGTTGGTGCCGCGCACCCACGAGAACGGCTCGCGCTGCAGCCCGGTATCGAAATGCACGACCTGCATCAGGCCGTGCACGCCCGCATCGGTGCGGCCGGCACACAGCGTTGAGATGGGGGTCTGGGTAAAGCGCGCCAGCGCGGCTTCGAGCTGGTCCTGGACCGTGCGGCCCGAGGGCTGGCTCTGCCAGCCCTCATAGGCCTGTCCGTTGTAGCTGATGCCTAGCGCCAGCCTTAGCACGACGACGTCGACACGAGACCGCGCGAGCCCATGGTCTCTAGCGCAGCTCGGCAATCAGCTTTTGCGCGCGCTCCTTCAGACTGCCGGACGCCTGGGACAGCACTTCTTCGGCGAGGGCGCGCGCCCCGTCCGAATCGCCTATGGTGCGGAATTCTTCTGCGAGCGCCAGCTTCGTCGCCATCGGGTCATGCGCCGATTCGCTGGCGGCGAGCGGGGCCCTGTCGGTCGGCACAGCGCCGTCCAGGTCCAGCGACAACGAATTCATGTCGAAGTCGATCAAGCCGGAGTCGTGAGCCGGCTTTTCGGCGGGCGGCTGGGCCGGCGCAGCCGCCGCGGCGGGATGCTGGAAGCCGGAGGTGGCGGCGCTGAAGTCCATGTCCAGCGGCGCCGGCGCCGAAGCCGGGGCGTTGATGGTGACCGTGGGCTCCGCGTCACGCATGCGTGGCGTGACGTCGTCCACGGCGGCGCCTACCCTGCCTGGAAGGATCGGTGCCGGTTTGGCGTCCGAGAAGTCGAGGTCAAGGTCGAGATCAACCGGCACCGGCGATTGGGACAGCGCAGGGTGCAGGGAACGCGGCATGGTATTGACCGGGTCTTCGAAGACAGCCTTGCCGGTTCCCCCGGTTGCAGCCGCCTGCGAGGGCGGATGGCCGCCGGGCTGGTACAAGGGATTGGCCGGGTCGAGTTCCTGCCCGAGCTTGCAGATCTGGTCCCACTCGGCGCCATGACCCGCGGTCAGGTTGTAGGCGTCGGTCGCGACCGCTTCGAACGTCTTGACGTCACGCCGCTTGGCATAAATTTCGAGCAGTTTCGCCTGGATCGCCACGCGCGACGGATTGGTCCGCATGGCTTCCTTGAGGATTTCCTCGGCCTGCAAGTCACGGCCGTAGGCCAGGTACACATCGGCTTCGGCCACCGGATCCACGTCGCCCGCTGCATCGAGCTGGCTGGCGGAGTACACCATGGACGAACTGGGTGCCGCTGTTTTGCTGGTATCCACACTTTGGCCACCGCTGGAGCCAAAAAAAGAGTCGGGCTGCAGGCGGCTTTCCAGGAACGAGCTGTCCACCAGCCCCGCTTTCTTGCGCTGGCGCGCCCGGTACAAGCCCAGCCCGGCGAGCAGGACGATCAGGCCGCCGGCAGCCAGCGGAAGCATCGGGTTGCCGAGCAGTTCGCTCATGAAGCTGGTTTCGGGCGCCGGCTTGGGCGCGGCCTTGACGGGCACGGGCTTGGGCGCCACCCTGGCCGGACTCGGTGCCGACGCGGCCGTGGCCGGCGCCTGCGGGGCGCTTGCACCAGCCGCAACGGGCTCCGGCGTGGTGGTGGCGGATGCAGTTGGCGCCGCGCCCACGGCGACTTCCACCCCGCCCTTGGCGGCACTGGCCCCCAGGGCTGGAGCCGAAGAACCTGCGGCCTTCGACGCGGCTTCCAGCTTGCTCAATTCGTTGATGTTTTTCGACAGTTCGGCCTCGCGCGCCTCCGTCTCCTGGGCCTTGCGCGCAGCCAGCGTGGCTTCCGCCGCAGTGTTGCCGTGCATGCCGCCCTTGGAGAGCAGCAACTTGTCAGGAGAGGTTGCTCCGGGGGCTTTTTCCTCGACATTGGCCTGCATCTGTCCGCTGCCCTGGCGATTTGCCGCACCCATCTGTGTGGCGGGCGCACGCACGGCCAGTTCGTGGCGGAATTCGTTGAAATTGCGGATCTGCGCCACGATGGTCTTGCGGGCTTCGCCAGCGGGCACGGCGCCCGCCTGTTGCGCATCCGGCAGCGTCAGCACCGCGCCTGCCCGCATCCGGTTCACGTTGCCGTGGATGAAGGCCTGAGGGTTGCTGCGCAGCAGCGCCACCAGCATCTGATCCAGCGATACATTTTCCGGCTTGTTGGCGGCGGCGATCCGTCCGGCCGTGTCGCCGCGCTTCACGACGAGCTGGTTGCCCGCGGCCGGAGTCGACTCGGCGCGCGTGCTCGGCGCACGGCGCATCGAGGGCCTGTTCATGCCGGGTGCGGGCATGGCTGGCATGGCCGAGATTTGGGGCGCCACCGGCCTGACAGGAGGCAGTTGGCGCGTCAGGTTCGGGTCGAACAGCATCGTGTAGTCGCGCTCGATGCGTCCGGAAGACCAGTTTGCCACGAGGATGACGTCAATGAACGGATCATTCACCACCTGGTCACTGCGCAGGCTCAGGTAGGCCCGTCCATCGGGGTGGTGCGCCAGGGTGATGCGCAATTTGGAAACAGCCGGGTTGTATTCGAGGCCCGCGGCCTTGTAATCGGCGGGAGGCGCCACACTGGTCTGCAGGCTCGCTGCCTCTGCGGCGTTGATGTCCGGGATGTCGATTTCAGCGCGCAGCGGTTCGCCCAGCGCTGACTGGACCGTGAGTTCGCCCAGCGCCAGCGCGTGCGCATCGATGCCGGCAAGGCCCAAAGACATGGCGATGGCGGCAGTCAGGGCGCCTGCCTTCCAGCCGCGCGGCTTTTTCGCCGATTTCGGAACAACACGGGTTGAGTCGACGGGCAATTTTTTTCGCATCATTTGGAGCAAAGCGTTGACACTTGGTCGTGGAAATTGACAGTAACATCAATGTCTTACCCTGACAAGCTGCGGCTGGTTCAAGCTATACCAGCGCGCAACTAGTCGACAGTATCACGAGGCCGCTGTTGCCAAACGACAACGGCTGCAATGGACTGCCAAGACTCCCGATTATCGCTGGCGCCCTCTCAATCCTCCAGCAGGATGCGCAGCATGCGGCGCAGGGGCTCGGCAGCGCCCCACAGAAGCTGGTCACCCACCGTGAAGGCGCCCACATACTCGGGGCCCATCGCGAGCTTGCGGATGCGCCCGACCGGGATGCCCAGCGTGCCAGTCACCGCGACCGGCGTGAGATCACGGATGGTCGCCTCGCGCGTGTTCGGTACCACCCGGACCCAGGCGTTGTCCGCCGCGATCAGGGCCTCGATATCGGCGACAGGAACATTCTTCTTGAGCTTGAAGGTCAGCGCCTGGCTATGGCAGCGCATCGCGCCAATGCGCACGCAAAAGCCGTCCACCGGGGTGCTGGCCGTGCCAAAGCCAGGCCCCTGGCCCAGAATCTTGTTGGTCTCGGCGCCGGCTTTCCATTCTTCCTTGCTCGTGCCCCAGCCGGCCTCGCCGGGCTGCTTGTCGACGCCCAGATCCTTGTCGATCCACGGAATCAGCGAGCCGCCCAGCGGCACGCCGAAGTGGGCGGTCTCGCTGGCGCTCAGCGACTGCTGCCGGGCCAGAACGCGCCGGTCGATTTCCAGGATGGCCGACTTGGGGTCGTCCAGCAAGGCGCGCACCTCGTGGTTCAGCGTGCCGAACTGGGTGAGCAACTCGCGCATGTGCTGCGCGCCGCCACCGGATGCGGCTTGATAGGTCATCGCGGTCATCCACTCGACCAGGCCCGCCTTGTAGAGCGCGCCCACGCCCATCAGCATGCAGCTCACGGTGCAGTTGCCGCCGATCCAGTTCTGGCCGCCCCTGGCCAGCGCGTTCTGGATGACGGGCAGGTTTACCGGGTCCAGGATGATGATGGCGTCGTCCTTCATGCGCAGCGTGGAGGCGGCGTCGATCCAGTGGCCGTTCCAGCCCGCCGCCCGAAGCTTGGGAAAGACTTCGGTGGTGTAGTCACCGCCCTGCGCGGTGATGATGACGTCGCACTTCTTGAGCGCGGCAATGTCGCGTGCGTCCTGCAGTTTGGTTTCGTTGCGCGCCAGCGCCGGCGCCGCGCCACCCGCGTTGGACGTGGAGAAAAACACGGGCTCGATCAGGTCGAAATCGCCTTCGGCCTGCATGCGGTCGATCAGCACCGAGCCGACCATGCCGCGCCAGCCTACCAAACCTACGAGATTGCCTTTGAGTGTCATGACTACGCCTAACAAAAAGTACGAAGAATCAGCTTTTTGCACCGGCTCATCGAGCCGGCAGGCGCGACGAACCAGGCTTGCTAGCCTTTAATGATGGTCGTTTTGGTGATCTGGACAAAAGCTGGCGCAACCCGCCCCGCGCGCAGCGCGCTGCGACAGGGGAGAAAAGCGGGGCTTGTGCTCATGGCCGCCATTGTATCGCTGGTACGGCTGCGCGTGCCTGGATTCGCAAGCGCGAATGGCACCAGGGTTTGGCGAAATGGAGATTATCCCAGCGCCTTCACCACCGCGTCGCCCATTTGCATGGTGCCGACCTTGGTCGTGCCTTCGCTGTGGATGTCGGGCGTGCGCAACCCCTGCGCCAGCACTGCCTTGACCGCGCTTTCGATGCGGTCCGCGGCCGCGGGCTGGTTCAGGGAAAAGCGCAGCATCATCGCCGCGCTGAGGATGGTCGCGAGCGGGTTGGCCAGGCCCTTGCCCGCGATGTCGGGCGCGCTGCCGTGACTGGGCTCGTACAGGCCTTGGTTCTTCGCGTTCAGGCTGGCCGATGGCAGCATGCCGATCGAGCCGGTCAGCATCGCGGCCTCGTCGGACAGGATGTCGCCGAACATGTTGCCGGTGACGACCACGTCGAACTTCTTCGGCGCGCGCACCAGCTGCATCGCGGCGTTGTCCACGTACATGTGGTCGAGCGCCACGTCGGGATAGTCCTTGCCAACTTCGGTCACCACGTCTTTCCAGAACTGGAAGGTTTCCAGCACGTTGGCCTTGTCCACGCTGGTCACGCGCCGGCTGCGCTTGCGCGCGGCTTGGAACGCGACATGCGCGATGCGCTCGATCTCCGGCCGGGTGTAGCGCATGGTGTCGAAGGCTTCCTCGGCGCCGGGGAAGTTGCCGTCCGGCGAAGTGCGCCGGCCGCGCGGCTGGCCGAAGTAGATGTCGCCGGTAAGCTCGCGGATGATCAGGATGTCCAGGCCGGAAATCAACTCAGGCTTCAGGCTGGATGCGCCCACCAATTGTTCATAGCAAATCGCCGGACGGAAATTCGCAAACAGGCCCAGGTGCTTGCGCAGGCCCAGGATGGCCTGCTCGGGGCGCAGCGCGCGCTCGAGCTTGTCGAACTTCCAGTCGCCCACGGCGCCGAACAGGATGGCGTCGGCTTCCTGCGCGAGCTTGAGCGTTGCGGGCGGCAGCGGGTGGCCGTGTGCCTCGTAGGCGGCGCCGCCGACCAGCGCGGTTTCCATCTCGAACGGCAGATCGAGGGCTTCCAGCACCTTGATCGCCTCGGCCACGATTTCCGTCCCAATGCCGTCACCCGGCAACACTGCAATTTTCATGGTTCTTTTTTCCCGTTTTCTTGGTTGCTATTGGACTAATAGCTTACTTTGCAAGCATGGCATGGGCCAGCCACGGTTTTTGTGCCAAACGATGGGCTTCGAAGGCCCGGATCTTGTCGGACTGCAGCAGCGTCAGGCCGATGTCGTCGAGGCCGCCCAGCAGGCAATGCTTGCGAAACGGCTGCACGTCGAACGGCAGTTCCTCGCCCTGCGGTTTGACGACGACTTGGCGCTCCAGATCGACCGTGAGGGCGTAGCCGGGAAAGGCCGCGACTTCGTCGAACAGCCGCTCGACCTGTGCCTCGCCGAGCACGATGGGCAGCAGGCCGTTCTTGAAGCAGTTGTTGAAAAAGATGTCGGCGTAGCTGGGCGCGATGATGGCGCGAAAGCCGTACTGATCCAGCGCCCAGGGCGCATGTTCGCGCGAGGAGCCGCAGCCGAAATTCTTGCGTGCCAGCAGGATGGAGGCGCCCTGGTAGCGCGGCTGATTCAGCACGAAGTCCGGATTCGGTTTGCGGCTGGCCGGATCCTGTCCCGGTTCGCCCGGATCGAGGTAGCGCCAGGCGTCGAACAGGTTCGGACCGAAGCCGGTCTTGCGGATGGACTTGAGAAATTGCTTGGGGATGATCGCGTCGGTGTCGACGTTCTCGCGGTCCATCGGGGCCACAAGGCCCTTGTGCACGGTGAATTTTTGCATGGTGATTGATCTCGTCAGTTCAGGGCAGTGCCAAATTGCTCCGCCATTCTTGGTCTGTCCCGCAGGGTTTCAGGAGAATTTCCGCACGTCCACGAAGTGCCCGTGCACGGCGGCGGCGGCGGCCATCGCGGGGCTGACCAGATGCGTGCGTCCGCCCGCGCCCTGGCGGCCCTCGAAATTGCGGTTGCTGGTGGAGGCGCAGCGCTCGCCAGGTTCCAGCCGGTCCGCGTTCATCGCCAGACACATGGAGCAGCCGGGTTCGCGCCACTCGAAGCCGGCGGCCTTGAAGATGGCATCCAGCCCTTCGCGTTCGGCCTGCTCCTTGACCAGGCCCGAGCCCGGCACCACCATCGCGAGCCGCACGTTCTTCGCGACCTTCCGGCCCAGTTGCTTGACCATCGCCGCGGCGTCGCGCAGATCCTCGATGCGACTGTTGGTGCACGAGCCGATGAATACCTTGTCCACGTAGATGTCGGCCATCGCCTTGTTCGGCGTCAGGCCCATGTAGGTCAGCGCGCGTTCGATGGCGCCGCGGCGGCCGGCATCCTTTTCCTTGTCCGGGTCGGGCACGCGCGCGTCAATACCCAGCACCATTTCGGGCGAGGTGCCCCAGGTGACCTGCGGCACGACGTCTGCGGCGTCGAGTTCGACCACCGCGTCGAACTTCGCGTCGGCGTCGGACTGCAGCGTGGCCCAGTAGGCGCAGGCCTGGTCCCACTCCACGCCGGTGGGCGCGAGCAGCCGGCCCTTGAGGTAGGCGATGGTTTTCTCGTCCACGGCCACGAGACCCGCGCGCGCGCCGGCTTCGATCGCCATGTTGCAGACCGTCATGCGGCCTTCCATGGAAAGCTGACGGATCGCCGTGCCGCCGAATTCGATGGTGTAGCCGGTGCCGCCGGCCGTGCCGATCCTGCCGATAATGGCGAGCACGATGTCCTTGGCGGTGATGCCGCGCGCCAGTGTGCCGTTCACCCTGACCAGCATGTTCTTGGCTTTTTTCGCGAGCAGGGTTTGCGTGGCCAGCACATGCTCGACCTCGCTGGTGCCGATGCCGTGCGCCAGCGCACCGAACGCGCCGTGGGTCGAGGTGTGGGAGTCGCCGCAGACCACGGTCATGCCGGGCAGGGTGGCGCCGTTCTCGGGGCCGATCACGTGCACGATGCCCTGGCGTTTCGAGAGGAAGGGAAAGTAGGCGGCCGCGCCGGATTCCGCAATGTTGTGGTCCAGCGTGGTGATCTGCTCGCGGCTGATCGGGTCGGCGATGCCGTCGTAGCCGCGTTCCCAGCCGGTGGTGGGCGTGTTGTGGTCGGCGGTGGCGACGATGGAACTCACGCGCCAGACCTTGCGCCCCGCCTGGCGCAGGCCCTCGAACGCCTGCGGGCTGGTGACTTCGTGCACCAGATGCCGGTCGATGTAGAGGATGGCGGTGCCGTCTTCCTCGGTATGGACGACGTGTTCGTCCCAGATCTTGTCGTACAGCGTTTGTCCCATGGGATGGTTTCCTTGTGGCATGAAAGATTTTAGGGCTGGCTGGCGGCGCGCGCGCCGAGGTGATCCACCAGCAGGCGCGCGGTCACTGGCAAGGAGGAGAAGTCACGCGCCACCAGGTCGATCCGGCGCAACGCCCAGGGGTCGGTCAACGGCACGCAGGCCAGATCGCCCACGCCCTGCATCAGCTCGAAGGCACGCCGCGGCATCACGCCCACGCCCAGGCCGTTGTCGATCATGCGGCACATCGCGTCCAGCCCGGTTACACGGATGCGCAGCCGGATGCCGCACCCGGCCTGCGCCGCAGCCTGGCGCATCGCGAGATAGATCGAGCTGGTGGCGTGCAGTCCGACATGGTCGAAATCCAGGGTTTCTATGAAATTTATAGCGTCTTTGTTAGACAGGATATGGGTTTTCGGCACAATTAGCGCCAAACTGTCGCGACGGTAAGGCCGTGTCTGCAGCTCACCCGGGCCGCTGTTGCCCGCGGCTGCGATATTGCAGATCCCCAGATCGGCCGCGCCTTCCTGCACGGCGCGGATCACGTCCATGCTCAGGTGCTCCTCCAGATCCACCTTGACCTGCTCGTGCTGATGCACGAAGGTGCCCAAATCCTCGGGCAGGAACTGCACGATGGCGGAAATGTTGGCATGCACGCGTACATGGCCGCGCACGCCGTCGGCGTACTCGCTGAGTTCGCCCTGCATCTTCTCCAGGCTGAACAGCACCGAGCGCGCGTGGTGCAGCAGGCTCTCGCCGGCCGGCGTCAGATCCACGCCCCGGCTGTGGCGGTACAGGAGCGGCGTGTCAAGCGCCGCCTCCAGGTCGCTGAGCCGTTTGCTCACGGCCGAGGCAGCGATGAATTCGCGCTCGGCGGCCTTGCCGATGCTGCCGAGTTCGCACACTGCCACGAAGAGTTGCAGCGAGGTCAGGTCCATGCGGCGGGCGAAGTTGCGTTCGGTGGATTTCATGGCACGCTGGACGGGTTTTTCAGCGCTTGATCGTCGCGTTTGAAGATGGGTTGGTATTTTCTCCCTTTACCGGTCGATTTGCCGTCGCAAAACACGATGCCTGCCTGCTTGAAGGGGCAGGCATGAAAAAGCCCGCACGAAGCGGGCTTGCAAGTGGAGCCGGACGTACAGGCCGGCTCAGGCGCAGGGTTGCTCAGCGCTTGGCGATCGGCTGCACATCGCGCCGGACCGCGCCGGTGAATAGCTGACGCGGGCGGCCGATCTTGTACTCGGGGTCGCCGATCATCTCGTTGAGCTGGGCGATCCAGCCGACCGTGCGCGCCAGCGCGAATACGCCGGTAAACAGCTTGACCGGGATTCCGATGGCGCGTTGCACGATGCCGGAATAGAAATCCACGTTCGGGTACAGCTTGCGCGACACGAAGTAGTCGTCTTCCAGCGCGATTTTCTCCAGCGCCTTCGCGAGCGCGAACAGGGGGTCGTTGTGCAGACCGAGTTCGTCGAGTACCTCGTTGCAAGTCTGCTGCATCAGTTTGGCGCGCGGGTCGTAGTTCTTGTAGACGCGATGGCCGAACCCCATCAGCTTGACGCCACTGTTCTTGTCCTTGACCTTGGCCACGAATTCGCCGACCTTGGCGACGCCGCCGTCGTGCTGGATCTGCTCCAGCATGTTCAGTGCCGCTTCGTTGGCGCCGCCATGCGCCGGGCCCCACAGGCAGGCGACGCCGGCCGCGATCGCCGCGAAAGGGTTCGTGCCGGACGAGCCGCACAGGCGCACGGTGGAAGTGGAAGCATTCTGCTCGTGATCGGCGTGCAGGATGAAGATGCGGTCCATCGCGCGCTCGAGCACCGGGCTGACCTTGTACTCTTCGCAGGGCGTGCCGAACATCATGCGCAGGAAGTTGCCGGCATAGCTCAGGTTGTTCTGCGGGTACATGTAGGGCTGGCCGGCACCGTACTTGTGTGCCATCGCGACGAGCGTCGGCATCTTGGCGATCAGCCGGATCGCCGCGATCTCGCGATGCTGCGCGTTATGGACGTCGGTGCTGTCGTGATAGAACGCGGACATGGCGCCCACCAGGCCCGTCAGCACGGCCATGGGGTGCGCGTCACGCCGAAAGCCCCGCAGGAACATCTGCATCTGCTCGTGCACCATGGTGTGATTGATCACGAGTTTGTGGAAGTCTTCGCGCTGACTGGTGTTGGGCAACTCGCCATTGAGAAGCAGATAGCACGTGTCGAGATAGTCGCACTGGGTCGCCAACTGCTCTATGGGATAGCCGCGGTACAGCAACTCACCCTTGTCGCCATCGATGTAGGTGATGGCGGACTGGCAGGCTGCCGTGGACAGAAAGCCCGGGTCGTAGGTGAACATGCCGGTCTGGGCGTACAGCTTGCGGATGTCCACCACATCCGGCCCGATGCTGCCCTGGTATACCGGCAGATCGACGCTCGGGCTGCCGTTGCTAAACGACAGTGTGGCCTTGTTGTCAGCTAGTTTCATTTTTTGCCCTTTCAGCAGTTTTCTGATTTGGTGTCAGCAGTATCAATACTTCGAGCACCTCGGCCCGATCTAGTTCCGGGTCCACCTGCGCCAGCGTTTTCCGGCCCAGATGCAGGTCCAGCAGATCGTTGTCGCCAAGATCCATCAGCGCAGCCAGTCCGGCGGCCTGGCGCCTGGTCAGACTGGCTTCATACCGGTCGAAGAATCGCTCGATGAAGATGTCATTTTCCAGCAAACCGCGGCGGCATCGCCACTTGAGCTTGCCGAGGGTCCTCGGGTCCAGCAGTTCGTCCGCCATCCGTGCGTCCCGTCAAGTGGCCCGAAAGACCATCATTTCCTTGATCTTGTTGATCGCCAGCGAGGGGTTCAGGCCCTTCGGGCACACATCGACACAGTTCATGATGGTGCGGCAACGGAACAGGCGATACGGATCTTCCAGATTGTCGAGCCGCTCGGCAGTGCCCTGATCCCGGCTGTCCGCGAGGAAACGGTACGCCTGCAGCAGGCCGGCCGGGCCGACGAATTTGTCGGGATTCCACCAGAAGCTGGGGCAGGCCGTGGAGCAGCTGGCGCACAGGATGCATTCATACAGGCCGTTCAGTTCCTCGCGTTCCTCGGGGCTCTGCAGCCGCTCCTTTTCGGGCGGCATGGTGTCGTTGATCAGATACGGCTTGATCGAATCGTATTGCTTGAAGAACTGCGTCATGTCCACGATCAGATCGCGCACCACCGGCAGTCCCGGCAGCGGCTTGAGCACGACCGGGTCCTTCAGCGTGCGCATATTGGTCAGACAGGCCAGGCCGTTCTTGCCGTTGATGTTCATCGCGTCCGAACCGCACACGCCCTCGCGGCAGGAACGGCGAAAGGCAATGCTTGGATCCTGCGCCTTGAGTTTCATCAAGGCGTCCAGCAGCATGCGCTCGTGGCCGTCAAGTTCCACCTCGATGGTCTGCATGTAGGGGCGGGCATCCTTGTCGGGGTCGTAGCGGTAAATCTGGAAAGTGCGCTTGGTCATCGAGTTCTCCGGTGTCTGGCAGGGTTCGGGTCGGCGCGGCTCAGAACGTGCGGGTTTTGGGTGGAATGCTGTCCACGGTCAGCGGCTTCATCTGCACCGGCTTGTAGCTCAGGCGGTTGCCATCCTTGTGCCACAGCGTGTGCTGCAGCCAGTCGGTGTCGTTGCGGCCCAGCGGGTGCTCGGGCGTGTCGCCGTAGTCCGCCACGCTGTGCGCGCCGCGGCTCTCGTGGCGCGCGGCGGCCGAGATCATGGTCGCCTGGGCGACCTCGATCAGGTTCTCGACCTCCAGCGCCTCGACGCGGGCGGTGTTGAACACCCTGGACTTGTCCTTCAAAGCCAGGTCCTCGACCCGCTGGCGCAGCGCGGCGATCTGGGCCACGCCTTCGTCGAGCGTGGCCTGGGTGCGGAACACGCCGGCGTGATGCTGCATCGACGCGCGCAGGTCGTTCGCAACCACCTGCGCATACTCGCCGCCGCTCGCACCATCCAGCCGGGCGAGTCTTTGCAGCGACAGTTCTGCCGCGTTTGCCGGCAGCGGCCTGTGCGATGCGGTCTGCGCGCAGTACTGGACGATGTGGTTGCCCGCCGAGCGCCCGAACACCAGCAGATCGAGCAGCGAATTGGTGCCGAGCCGGTTCGCGCCATGCACGCTGACGCAGGAACATTCGCCGACCGCGTACAGGCCATGCACCGGCACGCTGCGATTGTCCGCGTCCTGCGCCACCACCTGGCCGTGCATGTTGGTCGGAATGCCCCCCATCATGTAGTGGATCGTCGGCACCACGGGGATCGGCTCCTTGGTGATGTCGACGTTCGCGAAGTTGTGGCCAATCTCGTATACCGACGGCAGGCGCTTGTGGATCGTCTCCGCGCCCAGATGGTCCAGCTTGAGCAGGATGTAATCCTTGTTCGGACCGCAGCCGCGGCCTTCCTTGATTTCCTGGTCCATCGAGCGCGACACGAAGTCGCGCGGCGCCAGGTCTTTCAGTGTCGGCGCATAGCGCTCCATGAAGCGCTCGCCGTTGCCGTTGATCAGGATCGCGCCTTCGCCGCGACAGCCTTCGGTCAGCAGCACTCCGGCGCCGGCCACGCCGGTCGGGTGGAACTGCCAGAACTCCATGTCCTGCAGCGGAATGCCAGCGCGCGCGGCCATGCCCAGGCCGTCGCCGGTGTTGATGTAGGCGTTGGTCGTCGCGGCGAAGATGCGGCCGGCGCCGCCGGTGGCCAGCAGCGTTGCCTTGGCTTCGAGGATGTAGACGTCGCCGGTCTCCATCTCGAGCGCGGTCACGCCGAGGACGTTGCCGTCGGCGTCGCGGACCAGGTCCAGCGCCATCCATTCGACGAAGAAATTGGTCCTCGCCTTGACGTTCTGCTGGTACAGCGTGTGCAGCATGGCGTGGCCGGTGCGGTCGGCCGCCGCGCAGGCCCGCTCGACCGCCTTCTCGCCATAGTTGGCGGTATGGCCGCCGAACGGGCGCTGGTAAATCGTGCCGTCGGCATTGCGGTCGAACGGCATGCCCATGTGTTCCAGGTCGTACACGACGTTCGGCGCTTCGCGGCACATGAACTCGATTGCGTCCTGATCACCGAGCCAGTCGCCACCCTTGACGGTATCGTAGAAGTGGTAGTGCCAGTTGTCTTCGTTCATGTTGCCCAGCGAGGCGCCGATGCCGCCCTGGGCAGCCACGGTGTGTGAGCGCGTGGGAAATACCTTGGAGAGCACCGCCACGTTCAGGCCGGCGCGCGCCAGCTGCAGCGACGCGCGCATGCCGGAGCCGCCGGCCCCGACGATGACGACGTCGAATTTTCGTTTGGTCACGGAATAAGTCATGAATTTCAGTCCTGGAAGTGGCGTGGCATCAAAGGCGCCACAAGACCTGGATGGCCCAGCCCGCGCAACCCAGGAGCCAGACGATGGAGAAGATTTGCAGCGCCAGACGCAACGCGAACGGCTTGATGTAATCCATGAGGATGTCGCGCACGCCGACCCACGCGTGGTACAGCAAAGCGACGATGACCACGAAGGTCAGCACTTTCATCCATTGGGCCGCGAAGATGCCGGCCCAGGTGTCGTAGCCGATCGGGCCGCGGCTGAATACCACCTGCGCCAGCACCAGCAGCGTGAACAGCGCCATCAAACCGGCCGTGATGCGCTGAGCGAGCCAGTCCCGCAGGCCGTAGTGCGCACCCACCACGATGCGTTTGGTGCCGAAATTGACTGACATGGAAGGCTCCTGATCAGGTGAAGGCAGCGCCAGACGTCTGCCTGCGGGGTTTAGTAAAGACCGAACAGTTTTGCGCCCAGAATCAACAGCAGGGCGAGGCTCAGCACCAGCGTCGTGGCGGCCGATTGGCGGCCGAATTGTTTGGAAAGGGCGCCATGGTGGACATCGGCCCACAGGTGCCGCAGTCCCGCGATGAAGTGGTGCAGGAACGCCCAGAGCAGGAGCAACGCCACCAGCTTGATGAGCCAGCCCGGCACGCCCCCCGCACCCTCATTGAAGACCGACTTGAACCGGTCGAACGAAATTTCCGAGGACACCGAAGTGTCGAACATCCAGATGATGAACGGCAACAGCAGAAACATGATCGCACCGCTGATGCGATGCAGGATCGACACCAGCGCGGCCAGCGGCATGCGATAAGTGGTCAGATCCTTGAATGCGTTGATGTTGCGAAATTCTGGCCGCTGGGGTCTTGCAGGCGGGGCTAGCTCGGACATGGGATGGGCTTTCGTGGATGTAACGACTTGGTAACTTTGCAAACGCGTGTCACCCAAAATTCTATTGCAATGCAGCAAATCGAATCTGCGTCTGCAATTTTTGCATGATTCGCGAAACGATGGTCAGCGCTCAATTGAGCTCGTTGCGGTAGTGGTGCGTGTCGGTGCGGTACAGGCCGCGGCGCAGTTCCATGGGAATCTGGTTGTAGGTCGATGCGATCCGCTCGACGCTCAGCAGCGGCGTGCCCGGCGTGACCTGGAGCAGCGCGCATTGGGTCGCGTCGGGGACCACCGCCCGAATGTGTTCCTCGGCCCGCACCATGCGCACGCCGAACTCGACCTCGAACAGCGCATACATCGTGCCGTGGTAGCTGGACAGGCGCTCCGCCGTCAGGCCCTTGAACGGTGCTCCGGGCAGCCACAGGTCTTCCAGAATCGTGGGCACACCCGAGAACGACAGCACGCGGCGCACCTGCAAGACGGCATCGCCGGAGCGCAGGGCCAGCGCGCGCGCCACCTCGGCATTCGCGCGCAGGCGCCTGCAATCGATGATCTCGCGCTGGGCCGGGCCTTCGCTGTTCACGTCGCCGTTATCGGGAATCAGCCGCAAGAAGCGGTATTGCACCTGGTGTTCTGCATGCGTGGCGACAAAGGTGCCCTTGCCCTGGCGCCGCACCACCAGGTTTCCGGCGGCGAGCTCGTCGATCGCCTTCCTCACCGTGCCCTGGCTCACGCGGTAGCGCACCGCCAGGTCCATTTCGCTGGGAATGGCCGCCCCGGGTTTCCATTCGCCCGCCTGCAGGCTCTGCAGGATCAGCCCCTTGATCTGCTGATACAGCGGGCTGAACGCGGGCGCCGAGCCGGCCGCGCCGGCGCCGTGCGGCTCGGCGGCAGGGGCTTCGTGGTCGGTGGAGGAATGGGGCATGGCGCGGCGTCGTCTAAACGGTTCAATCATATCTTATATAAGATATAAGACAAATTGACCGCCTAGGGATTTCCCGGGTAAACTTGAAGCCTGCTTCGAAGCGCTTTTTCCAGCCGGCCGGACTCGATCCGGCGGCCCCTTTCACCATCCATTCTGGAGTGTCCATCATGAGCAAGAAACCCGTTCGCGTCGCCGTTACCGGCGCCGCAGGTCAAATCGGCTACGCCATCCTGTTTCGCATCGCGTCGGGCGAAATGCTGGGCAAGGACCAGCCTGTCATCCTGCAGTTGCTCGAAATCCCGGACGAGAAGGCGCAGAAGGCGCTCAAGGGCGTGATGATGGAGCTGCAGGACTGCGCGTTCCCGCTGCTGGTGGAGATGCAGGCCCATGGCGACCCGATGACCGCGTTCAAGGACGTCGATTACGCGTTGCTGATCGGCTCGCGTCCGCGCGGCCCCGGCATGGAGCGCTCCGAACTGCTCGCGGTCAATGCGCAAATCTTCACGGCCCAGGGCAAGGCCCTGAACGCCGTGGCGAGCCGCAATGTCAAGGTGCTGGTGGTCGGCAACCCGGCCAATACCAACGCCTATATTGCGATGAAGTCGGCCCCGGATCTGCCGGGCAAGAACTTCACTGCCATGCTGCGGCTGGACCACAACCGCGCGCTGAGCCAGATCGCCGCCAAGACCGGCAAGCCTGTGGCCGACATCGAAAAACTCACGGTCTGGGGCAACCACTCGCCCACCATGTACGCGGACTACCGCTTCGCCACCATCAAGGGCGAGAGCGTGGCCAGGATGATCAACGACCAGGATTGGAATGCCAACGTGTTCCTGCCCACCGTGGGCAAGCGCGGCGCCGCCATCATCGAGGCGCGCGGCCTGTCCAGCGCGGCGTCGGCAGCGAATGCCGCCATCGATCACATGCACGACTGGGCCCTGGGCACCAACGGCAAGTGGGTCACCATGGGCGTGCCGTCCGATGGCAGCTATGGCATTCCCAAGGACGTGATGTTCGGCGTGCCGGTCACCTGCGAGAACGGTGAATACAAGCGCGTTGAAGGCCTGGCCATCGACGCCTTCAGCCAGGAACGCATCGCCAAGACGCTCAAGGAGTTGCTCGACGAGCAGGCCGGTGTCGCGCACCTGCTGTAATCCCGCAGCTGCCTGATCCGCTGTTCATGCGCGACTGGAATCCGGACCTGTACCGGCGCTACGAGGACGAGCGCACGCGGCCTGCGCAAGACCTGCTCGGGCGCGTGCCGCTGGAGCGGGCGTTGCGGGTGGTCGATCTCGGCTGCGGCCCCGGCAATTCCACCGAGCTGCTGGTTCGGCGCTTTGCTGGCGCGCAGGTCGTGGGAACGGACAATTCCGAAGCCATGCTCGCAAGTGCCCGTGAGCGGCTGCCGCAAGTGCGCTTCGAGTTCAGCGACATCACCCGTTGGGCGCCCGATGCTGCATTGGGCGGGGCGCCCGACCTGATCTATGCCAACGCGGCCCTGCAGTGGGTGCCGGACCACGCAACGCTGATACCGCGGCTGTTTTCGCTGCTGGCGACCGGCGGTGTGCTGGCGATCCAGATGCCCGACAACCGCCAGGAGCCGACGCATCGCCTGATGCGCGAGCTGGCCGCGCAGGCGCCGTGGGCGCCTTCCATTGGCGATGCCGACAGCGTGCGCACCGAACTGCTGAACGTCGGTGGCTATTACGACCTGCTGGCGCCGCAGGCGGCGCAGGTTGACGTCTGGCGTACCATTTACCAGCACCCGATGGCGTCTGCCGCCTCGATCGTCGAGTGGCTGCGCGGCACGGGACTGCGGCCGTATCTGGAGCGCCTCTCCCCGGCGCTGCAGGCCACCTATCTGGCCGAGTACGAGCGCCGCATCGCGCAGGCCCATCCGGCGCGCGCGGATGGGCGTCTGCTGCTCGCATTTCCGCGCATGTTCATCGTGGCGCAGCGCAAGTGATGACGGCCGACATGAGCGCCGCAAAGAACGTAGGGGCTTCATCCCATCATCCGCGCGAAGTGCTGCTGGGCGCGCAGGCGGGCGGCGTGCTCCTGCCGGTGTGCGACCACTACAGCGGCGTCGAGACGCGCATGCGCAGGAGCCTGCAGTTGCAGGCCGAGTTCACCGAGGAATTCGGCGCCTGCGTGTTCGATGTGACGCTGGACTGCGAGGACGGCGCACCGGTCGGCGGCGAAGCGGATCACGCGGCGCTGGTGGTGGCGCTGGCGCTGCTGGCGGACAGCAAGGCGCGCGTCGCCGTGCGGGTACATCCCGTCGATCACCCGGCGTTCGAGTCCGATATCGCCACGATTGCCGGCGCGGTGGGGCACAAGCTGACCCACATCATGATTCCCAAGGTGGAGTCGGTAGATGACGTGATTCGGGTTGAAAAAGCCCTGGCGTCCGCATCCGCCACGCATTTGCCGCTGCAGGTTTTGATAGAGTCGCCAGCCGCCGTGCAGCGTGCCTTCGAGATCGCCGCGCACCCGCGCGTGCAGTCGCTGAGCTTTGGCTTGATGGATTTTGTGGCGAGTCACGGCGGGGCGATTCCCGCGGACGGCATGGGCGTGCAGGGCCAGTTCACGCACCCGCTGGTGGTGCGGGCCAAGCTGGAGATCGCGTCGGCCTGCCATGCCTGGGGAAAAGTGCCCTCGCATTGCGTGGTAACCGAATTCAAGGACACGCAGGCGCTGGGCGCCGCGGCCCGCAGGGCCGCGCGCGAGTTCGGATACACCCGCATGTGGAGCATTCACCCCGATCAGATTCGCCCGATCCTGCAGGCGTTCGCCCCAAGTCCGTCCGAGATCGAGATTGCTTCAAAAATTATAGCCCTCGCGGTCGATGCAGACTGGGCCCCCGTGTCCTTTGATGGAAAACTGCAGGATCGCGCCAGTTATCGCTATTTCTGGCAACTGCTGGAACGCGCGCACGGCACGGGTCAGGCGCTGCCCGAAGAAATGCAAAATTTTTTCAACCCCCACGGCAAGGGCGCCGACGGCGCCTCCCCTGGTTCCACGGAGACCTCCTCATGAAAGCCTTCCTCACCGCGACCCTGGTCTTTTTGAGCCCCGCCCTGGTGCTGGCGCAGACCAGCGCAGCACCCGATGCGTCCACGGCAACCACGCCGGCAGCCAAGCCGGTCGTCAAGCATGAAGAAAAGCACGAAACCAGGCACGAATCGAAGCGCGAAACAAAACACGAAGCCAGGCACGAAACCAAACGTGAAACCCGGCACGAGACGAGAAAAACCAAGGTCAGCACGCGCCGGCAAAACCTGAAAAGCGAAGCCGTGAACATGGCCGCAGGCATCCGCGCGGCCGATGCTGCGCTGACGCCGGAGGAAATGGCGATTGCGAAGCGCATCTATGTGGGCACCTTCCCGTGCGAACTGGGCGAATCGGTCACGGTGACCGCCGACCCGAAGTCGCCTGGCTACTTCGACCTGCAGATGAAAAAGGCCCGTTACCACCTGGCTCCGGTCACGACCGTGACGGGCGCGATCCGGCTGGAAGACCCGGTCACGGGCGCCGTCTGGCTGCAGTTGCCGGACAAGTCCATGCTGCTGAACGAGAAACAGGGGGTACGGCTGGCCGACGCGTGCGAGAGCCCGGCCCAGGTGACGGCCACGGCGAATGCCGAGGCGCACCCCGGCCCCAGCCTGTTCGCTACGCCGGTGAATACGGACACATCGACGAAGACTACAAAATAAATAGCGAAAACGCCATATCCCCAAAGGGCTACAGCCACTATTCTTTCTGAAATCACAAAGGACCCCGCATGCCGTCCCCGTTTTTGCAAACCTACCGTGCCCATGTCGCTGAGCGCGCCGCGCTCGGCATCCCGCCGCTGCCGCTGACCGCGCCACAGACGGGCGAGTTGATCGAGCTGCTCAAGAACCCACCCCAGGGCGAGGAAGCGGCGCTGGTCGAGATGATCACGCACCGCGTGCCTGCCGGCGTCGATGATGCAGCCAAGGTCAAGGCCAGCTACCTCGCGGCGGTGGCGCACGGCAGCGAGCGGTGCCCGCTGCTGTCGCCCGCCAAGGCGACCGAGCTGCTGGGCACCATGCTGGGCGGCTACAACATCAGTCCGTTGATCGAGCTGCTCGATGACGCGGCGCTGGGCGCGGTGGCGGCCACGGGTTTGAAGACCACGCTGCTCATGTTCGACCAGTTCCACGACGTCAAGGACAAGGCCGACAGGGGCAATGAGCACGCGCGCGCCGTGCTGCAAAGCTGGGCGCATGCCGAGTGGTTCACCTCGCGCCCCGAACTGCCCCAGAGCATCAAGCTGGCCGTGTTCAAGGTCACGGGCGAGACCAACACCGACGACCTGAGCCCGGCGCCCGACGCCTGGAGCCGCCCCGACATTCCGCTGCATGCGCTCGCCATGCTCAAGAACAGGCGCGAGGGCATCACGCCCGAGGAAGACGGCAAGCGCGGCCCGATCAAGTTCATCGAAGACCTGCGCGCACGTGGCAACCTGGTGGCCTACGTGGGCGATGTGGTCGGTACCGGCTCCTCGCGCAAGTCCGCCACCAATTCGGTGCTGTGGTTCACCGGGGAAGACATCCCGTTCGTGCCGAACAAGCGCTTCGGCGGCGTCTGCCTGGGCAACAAGATTGCCCCGATTTTCTACAACACGATGGAAGACTCGGGCGCGTTGCCGATCGAGCTCGACGTGAGCCAGATGGCCATGGGCGACGAGATCGAGCTGCGGCCTTACGAAGGCAAGGTGCTCAAGGGTGGCAAGGTTATTGCCGAATTCAAGCTCAAGAGCGAGGTGTTGTTCGACGAGGTGCGCGCGGGTGGCCGCATTCCGTTGATCATCGGGCGCGGCCTGACCGCCAGGGCGCGCGAGGCGCTGGGGCTGCCGGTATCGACGCTGTTCCGCCTGCCGCAAAGCCCGAACGACACAAAAAAAGGCTTCACACTGGCGCAAAAGATGGTCGGGCGCGCGGTGGGTCTGCCGGAAGGCCAGGGCGTGCGCCCCGGCACTTACTGCGAACCGCGCATGACCTCGGTCGGTTCGCAGGACACCACCGGCCCCATGACGCGTGACGAGCTCAAGGACCTGGCCTGCCTGGGCTTCAGTGCCGACCTGGTGATGCAGAGCTTCTGCCACACCGCGGCCTACCCGAAACCGATTGACGTGAAGATGCACCACGAATTGCCCGAGTTCATGAGCGACCGCGGCGGCATTCCACTGCGCCCGGGCGACGGCATCATCCACAGCTGGCTCAACCGCATGCTGCTGCCCGACACGGTCGGCACCGGTGGCGACAGCCACACGCGCTTCCCGATCGGCATCAGCTTTCCCGCTGGCTCCGGCCTGGTGGCGTTCGGCGCGGCCACCGGCGTGATGCCGCTGGACATGCCAGAGAGCGTGCTGGTGCGCTTTAAGGGCAAGATGCAGCCCGGCGTGACGCTGCGCGACCTGGTCAACGCCATTCCGCTGTACGCCATCAAGGCCGGCCTGCTCACGGTCGAGAAGAAGGGTAAGAAAAACATCTTCTCGGGCCGCATCCTGGAAATCGAAGGTCTGCCCGACCTCAAGGTGGAGCAAGCCTTCGAGCTCAGCGACGCGTCGGCCGAACGCTCCGCCGGTGGCTGCACGGTGCACCTGAACAAGGAACCGATCATCGAGTACATCACCAGCAACATCACGATGCTCAAGTGGATGATTGCGACGGGTTACTCGGACGTGCGCACCATCCAGCGCCGGATCAAGGCCATGGAAGCGTGGCTGGCGAATCCGCAACTGCTCGCTCGCGATGCCGATGCCGAATACGCGGCCGTGATCGAAATCGACCTGGCCGACGTGCACGAGCCCATTGTGGCCTGCCCGAACGACCCCGACGACGTGAAAACGCTGAGCGATGTATCAGGCGCCGTGATCGACGAGGTGTTCATCGGCAGTTGCATGACCAACATCGGCCACTTCCGCGCCGCCAGCAAGCTGCTGGAGAGCAAGCGGGACATCCCCGTCAAGCTCTGGGTCGCGCCGCCCACCAAGATGGATGCGAAACAGCTCAGCGAGGAAGGCCACTACGGCGTGCTGGGCAGTGCCGGCGCGCGCATGGAAATGCCCGGCTGCAGCCTGTGCATGGGGAATCAGGCGCAGGTGCGCGAGGGCGCAACCGTGTTCTCCACCTCCACGCGCAACTTCCCGAATCGCCTGGGCAAGAACGCCAACGTGTACCTCGGCTCCGCCGAACTGGCCGCCATCTGCTCCAAGCTCGGGCGCATCCCGACCAGGGCCGAGTACATGGCCGACATGGGTGTCCTCACGGCCGCCAGCGACAGGATCTACCAATACCTGAACTTTGACAAAGTCAAGGACTACACGGATATCGCGGACACAGTGCAGGAAGGCGTGGCGGCCTAGGTCGTCTGCTTCGGCAGCTCGAACACCAGGCAGGTCGTGGTCGCATGGGCGTACAGCTTGCCGTCCGGCCCGACGATGCGGCCTTCGGCCGTGGCCAGCTGGCGCCCGCAATGGATCACCGTGCCGATGGCGCGCAGCGGCCCTGACTTGACGGACGCAGCGCGCACGATGTTGAGGCTGAGTTCGGCCGTGGTGTAGCCGCGCCCGGCCGGCATCATGGTGTGTATGGCGCAGCCCACGGCGGAATCGAGCAGCGTGGCATACCAGCCGCCATGCACGGTGCCCAGCGGGTTGTAGTGCTTGAGCTGCGGCGTACCCTGGAATACCGCCTTGCCGGGGCCCACCTGTACCAGCGTGAAGTCCAGCGTCTCGGCGATGTGCGCATAGGGCAACTCGCCGGTCAGCATGGCCTGCATCAAGTCCAGGCCGGTTTTGCCGGCCACCATGGCTGCGCTGGCGACGCCCGGCTTGCTGCCAGCGGTCAGTATGCGGTCACGTACCTCGTCCAACTCGTGGTTCCACCCGGTCAGTGTCTGTTCGGTGTCTGATTCAGTCATGACCATCTTTGTGCCAGTGTCCATTGCAGCCGTCCGTTTAATTGCATATACAATACTTGTAGATGCAAGTATAATGCATGAAGTTGAAACTCGCCCCATGAATGCCGTAATCGATCCCTCCCCGCAAGCGGCTCTCAAAGCGCTGGGCTGCACCAATCTGCGTCTGCGCCAGTTGATGCGGCATGTCGGTCAGCATTACGATCTTGAAATGGCCAAGGTGGGTCTCAAGACCACGCAGTATTCGCTGCTCTCGCACGTCCTCAAGCTGGGGCCAGTCCGTCCCACCGAACTTGCCAAAGCCATGCAGTTGGGCGCATCCACCCTGACGCGCAACCTCAAGCCGCTTGTCGATGCGGGCTGGGTCGAACTGTCCGCGGGCCGCGATGCGCGCAGCCGCAGTGTCACCATCACCGCGCAGGGGCGCGCCAAGCGCAGCGAGGCCCAGCATCACTGGAAGGCGGCGCAGCAAAGCCTGAACCAACTGCTGGGCGCGCGGCGGGTGCTGGCGCTGCATGGCCTGATCGACGAGTCGATCGACTTGCTCGCGGGTGTCGATCCTCGCGACGCCGCAGCGTAGCCCGCCGCCGCAGTGCACCCCGGGTTTCTCCAAAAATCTTCACGAGGACGAGCATGTTCGCCCAACAAGTCTCCATTTGGCTGCAACGCCGCGGCATTCATTACAGCTGGGTGGTGGCCGCGGTCACCTTTCTGACCATGTTCATCATGGCGGCCGCGCTGGGCCTGCCGGGGGTCCTGTTGCGGCCATTGAGCACGGAATTTGGCTGGAGCAACGAGCAGATCTCCTCCGCGCTGGCACTGCGCTTTGCGCTGTACGGTCTGATGGGCCCCTTCGCGGCCGTGCTGATGGAGCGCTGGGGCTTGCGCGCCGTGATGTGCGCCGGGCTGGCCCTGGTCGGTGGCGGAATGGCCCTGGCGACACAGGCGACCCAACTCTGGCAGCTGTTCGTGCTGTGGGGGCTGATGCTGGGTTTGGGGACCGGCATGACCGCGCTGGTGCTGGGAGCGGTCGTGGCCAACCGCTGGTTTACCGCCCGCCGCGGGTTGGTGATCGGATTGCTGACGGCCAGCTCCGCAACCGGGCAACTGGCCTTTCTACCGGTGGCCGCGTGGATCGTCGAACACGCGGGCTGGCGCTATTCGGTGGTGCCGATCTTCATCGGCTGCGCGCTGGTGGCCTTGCTGGCACTGTGTCTGGTGCGCGACCAGCCTGCCGAGGTCGGGCTGGGTCCGCTGGGGGAAGATTTTGTGCCCGGCAATGCGCCAGCGGTCGCATCCGGCATGAGCTTTCGTACTTCATTTGTGGCGCTGCGTGAAGCCTCCGGCAATCGCACGTTCTGGATTCTTTTCGGTACCTTTTTTATCTGCGGGTTCAGCACCAATGGCCTGATACAGACGCACTTCGTCTCGCTTTGCCACGACTACGGCCTGTCCGCGGTTCCGGCGGCGTCGGTGCTGGCCATGATGGGTGCCTTCGACTTCTGTGGCACCATCCTCTCCGGCTGGCTATCGGACCGCTACGACAACCGCAAGCTGCTGTTCTGGTACTACGGACTGCGAGGCCTTTCGCTGATCTGGTTGCCGCATTCCACTTTCACGTTCTACGGATTGTCGATCTTTGCCATGTTCTATGGCCTGGACTGGGTCGCTACGGTGCCGCCCACCGTGAGGTTGACCGGCGCGACGTTTCCCAGGGAGCGCGTGGGACTGGTATTCGGCTGGATTTTTGCAGCGCACCAGATCGGCGCCGCCACCGCCGCCTATGGCGCCGGCATGACCCGCACACTCTTGATGACCTATACCCCGGCACTGTACGCCGCGGGTGGTGCCTGCCTGCTGGCGGCGCTCGCCGTGATGGCGATGCGCCGACCCGCGCGAGCGTCCAGGGTCACCGTCAAACCCGCCGGCAGCGCTTCCTGAGTGCGCGGTCATCCCCGGCCACCCGCAGGATTGCCGGTTTCGTCACGATGGCGGCACGTTGTCGCCTGCTTGAGTGCCCTCATCGATCCATCGCAAATAGTCGGTGGAGCCTGCGGCCACCGGAATCTGCACGATCTCGGGGACTTCATACGCGTGGTGCGCGCGAATGAATTGCGCCAGCGCCGCAAAGCAGGCATTGCGCGTCTTGATCATCAGGCGGCATTCGGGCTCGCTGCACAACTGTCCGTCCCAGCGGTAGATGCTCTCGATGCGGTCAATTTGCACGCAGGCCGCGAGCCGCGCTTCGACGATCTGGCGCGCCAGCACTTGCGCCAGCGGCTCGCTGGAAACCGTGGTGAGAACGATGCAATAGGGCGTTTCGCCGTCCAGTCCGGTGAGGTTCGCGGACAGCATGCGGGCCTCCTGCGCGCTACACCGGCACGGTGTAGTTCAGCGTCATGCGCCCGCCGTCCACGGTAACGATCTCGCCGGTGACGTAACTGGCGGCGTCGCTCGCGAGCCAGGCCACCACGTCGGCGACCTCGGACGGTTCGCCGAGACGCTTCATCGGCGTGCGGCTCATGATGCGGGCCTTCGCCTCTTCGCTCGTCAGTACCGCCTTGGCGGCGAGTTCGGTCGCGATGGTGCCGGGCGCCACGGCGTTCACGCGGATGCCCTGATCGGCCAGCGCCAGCGCCATCACGCGCGTGAGCTGGTTGATGCCGCCCTTGCTGACGTTGTAGCTGGCGATCGTGGGAATGGTCAGAACGCCGTTGACTGAACTCATGTTCACGATACTGCCGCGGTGAACCCTGGCCATCTCGCGTGCCGCCGCCTGCCCGACCAGGAACGCTCCCTTGAGGTTGACGCGCAGCACGGCGTCGAAATCCGCCTCGGTGACTTCCAGAAAATCCGCCGCCTTGAAGATACCCGCGTTGTTGACGAGCACGTCGATGCGGCCATGCGCGGCCATCACTTGTGCCACCAGCGCGTCCGCTTGGGCTTTGTCGCCGACGTCGCAGTGCACGTACATGGCGCCGAGTTCCCGTGCCAGCGTCTGGCCGCGCGGGTCATCCACATCGGCAATGATGACACGGGCGCCTTCGCGCGCGAAGCGGCGGGCGCAGGCCTCGCCGATGCCCTGCGCAGCCCCAGTGACGATGCAGACCTGGCCGCCTAATCCAAATGAAACCCGGAAAGGATGAGTGCTCATGTCGTGATGGTACCGTCATGCGCAGCGATGAGGTTAGTGGATTATTCTGGGCTGCGACGGCATTCGCAATGCAGGTTGCCCTGGAGGCAGGATGCGGCCAGAGTCAGTGGTTGTCGCGTGGCACGAACGAGCCGCGCTGGCCCACCAGAAAGTCCAGGTCCACGCCTTCATCGGCCTGCAGCACGCGGTCGATGTAGAGTTTCCAGTAGCCAGACGACATGGGTGGCTCCGGGGCTTTCCACAGGGTCAGCCGGCGCGCCAGTTCCTCGTCGCTGACGTGCAGGTGCAGCAGGCGGCGCGGCACATCAAGCTCGATGATGTCGCCGTTTTGCACGACAGCCAGCGGGCCGCCGGCGGCGGCTTCGGGTGCGGTGTGCAGGATCACCGTACCGTAGGCGGTGCCGCTCATGCGCCCGTCGCTGATGCGCACCATGTCGGTAATGCCCCGGCGCAATATCTTGGGCGGCAGCGGCATGTTGCCGATCTCGGCCATGCCGGGATAGCCCTTCGGGCCGCAGTTTTTCAGCACCATGACGCAGTTCTCGTCGATGTCGAGCGACTCGTCATCAATGCGTTTGTGAAAGTCCTCGATGTTCTCGAATACGACCGCGCGGCCCTTGTGCACCATCAAGGCGGGCGTGGCCGCACTCGGTTTGATGACGGCGCCACGCGGAGACAGGTTGCCGCGCAGGACGGCAATGCCGGCCTTTGACTTGAAGGGTGTAGCCAGCGGCCGGATGACCTCGGTGTTGTAGTTTTGTGCGTCAGCGATGTTCTCGCCAAGTGTGTGACCGTTAGCCGTGATCGAATTGGTATGCAAGTGCTGCGCGATCTCCTTGAGTACAACGGGCAGGCCACCGGCATAACAGAAGTCCTCCATCAGGAATTTGCCCGACGGCTGCAGATTGACCAGGCAGGGCAGTTCGCCAGCGAGCCGGTCGAAGTCGTCGATCGTCAACTTGACGCCGATGCGTCCGGCCATGGCGATCAAGTGAATCACGGCATTTGTCGATCCGCCAATCGCCGCGAGGGTCTTGACGGCGTTTTCAAACGCCTCGCGCGTCAGGATCTTCGACAGCTTCAGATCCTCATGCACCATGCCGACGGCGCGCCGTCCGGCCATGCGCGCCAGCACGTTGCGGCGTCCGTCGACGGCCGGGTAGGCCGCGTTGCCGGGCAGGCCGATGCCCAGCGCTTCCACCATGCTGGCCATGGTGCTCGCCGTCCCCATGGTCATGCAATGGCCGTGGCTGCGGTGCATGCAGCTCTCGGCTTCGAAGAAGTCCTGCAGCTTGAGTGTGCCGGCGCGCACCTGCTCGCTCATGCTCCACACGCCGGTGCCCGAGCCCAGGTCCTGGCCGCGCCATTTTCCGGTGAGCATCGGACCGCCGCTCACACCGATGGTGGGCAGGTCCACGCTGGCCGCGCCCATCACGAGTGAGGGCGTCGTCTTGTCGCAGCCCATGAGGAGCACCACGCCGTCCAGCGGGTTGCCGCGGATGCTTTCTTCCACATCCATCGAGGCCAGGTTGCGGTACAGCATGGCGGTCGGGCGCAGCAGCGTCTCGCCCAGCGACATGACCGGAAATTCGAGCGGAAAGCCACCGGCCTCGTACACGCCGATCTTGACCTGCTCGGCCAGCGTACGGAAATGCGAATTGCAGGGAGTGAGTTCGCTGAAGGTGTTGCAGATCCCGATGACCGGGCGACCATCGAACTGGTCGTGTGGAACGCCCTTGCCCTTGACCCAGCTGCGGTAGGCGAAGCCATCCCGGTCCTGGCGACCGAACCATTGCTGGCTGCGCAGGCCACCGGGCCGCGCCGAAGGAACTGCAATTCCCCCGGAGGCCAACGAATCGGGGATGGCGTCCGAGGTCCCCTCAGGTTTTGTATTCGGAGATTTGCTCATGAAGTGGCCATGGGGTGTTTCGAAATTCGGTGAATATCGCCGTGCATGGTAACGAATGACGGACCCGGCAATAGCGTCGATCTTCTTCCCGAGGTCATCGTTGCCGGCCTGCCGGCAACTATGGAACCCACCGCGGCTATCATCTCCCGCATGGCCGTTTTCACCAAAATCGTTTTATATACCGACGCCGATGGGCGTGCGAAATTCCGCGAGGAAGCCGTGGCTTTGAGCGAAGGCACACCGCAGTCCAAGCTGTCGCCGCTGTGTTTGTCGGGTGGCTATCAGCTGCGCTACAGCCCGCTGGGCTTTCGCAGCCAGTTCCATTGCACCACCACGCCGCAGTGGGTTTTCATTCTGAGCGGCGAGATGGAGATTGGGCTGCAGGACGGCAGCTCGCGTGTGTTCAAGCCCGGCCAACATTTCTATTCCGCCGACGTTTTGCCCCACGGGGCGAGCTTCGACGCGGCCGTGCACGGCCACTGGAGTCGCCAGGCGGGGCCCGATCCGCTGGTGACGCTGTTTGTGCGGGATTGACGAGTCGCCAACCCGGTGCGCCTTAGAAGGCTTGCATGCGACCCGACGCGATCCGCTGCACACCCGGCTGCCCGGACTTGACGGCGCGGATCAGGGCGCGGGCGACTTGCTCCGGTCGAATGGTCTTGTAATTGGCGGGAACCAGCGGGTTCAGCAGCCGCATGGCGGACAGCGCCCAGCCTTCGGCGCTGCGCCCCGGCTGCTGCAGGCTCGCGCGATCGCCCGCAATGAAGGACGGTTGCACGATCACAACGCTGTCGAAGCCAAGCTGGCCGACCGCCTGTTCCATCTCGCCCTTCACGCGGTTGTAGAAGACGCTGGACCGCGTGTTCGCGCCCATGGCGCTGACAACTCCCAATCTTGTAGCGCCCGATGACCTCGCTGCCTTGGCTACAGCCACGACAGCTTCATAGTCGACGGCGCGGAATGCGGCCTGGCTGCCCGCTATCTTGATGGTCGTGCCAAGCGCAATGTAGATATCGTCCGCGTGGGGCAGCGGCGGTAACGCGCCGAAGTCAACCGTGTGGCAGGTCAGCTTCAGATGGCCAATGGGCGG
>SCRU01000155.1 GCA_004323695.1 Burkholderiaceae bacterium | reverse complement strand
AACGAAGTGAAGGTCGGCAAGCTGGAAGGAATGGAAAGCGGCTTTCGTTTTGCCACCCAAGCTGAAATTGAAGCAGTGTTCAACTGCAGGCCCGGTTACCTTGGCCCGTTCAACCTGAATCCGGCTTGGTCTGTTACTGTTGTGGCCGATTGGGATGTGCGGGTTATGTCCGACTGGATCACGGGAGCCAACGAGGCGGGTTTTCACATGACCGGCGTGAACTGGGGCCGCGACCTGCCCGAGCCGACGCTGGTGGCCGACCTGCGCAACGTGGTCGAAGGCGACGCCTCGCCCGACGGCAAAGGCAGGCTGGCGATCGAGCGCGGCATCGAGATCGGTCACGTGTTCTACCTCGGCACGAAATACAGCAAGGCGATGAACGCCACCTTTCTCGATGTGAACGGCAAGCCGCAGCTCATGGAAATGGGCTGCTACGGCATCGGCATCACGCGGCTGCCAGCCGCCGCCATCGAGCAAAACCACGACGAGCGCGGCATCATCTGGCCCGACGCGATCGCGCCTTTCACCGTCGTCGTGTGCCCGATTGGCCCGGACCGCAGCCCGGACGTGAAGACCGCCGCCGACAAGCTCCATGAAGACTTGCTGGCCGCAGGCGTGGACGTCATTCTGGACGACCGCGGCGAGCGCCCCGGCGTGATGTTCGCCGACTGGGAATTGATCGGCGTGCCGCATCGCATTACCATTGGCGACCGGGGTCTGAAAGAAGGACAGCTTGAATACCAGCACCGCCGCGACAGCGCCGCTACCAAAGTCGCAGTGAACGACATGGTGGACTTTTTGAACGCCAAGCTTCGCCCATGAACGCTGCGGTGGTATCGGCATCCGCGTCTCGCGAAATTACAAGGCGAACAGGGCTTTTGTCCTTATCCGTGGCCGCCTTGATGCTACTGAAACCAGAGCTGTCGAGGGCCGGCGGCCAGATCGAGGAGCCGCTGGCCGACGCGGTGCGCACTGCGCTCAGCGCCGCCATTTCCGACCAGGGGCCGCCGGTGCCGGTGTTTGCCGATACCGGCGCACGCCTCGTGTACATCAACTGGCTCATCGCCATGAGCTGGCGGCTGCGCGACAAGCAGCCGGATCGGCAGGTCCGCGAAGATTTCCTGCAAACGCTCTGGTACGAGAGCCACCGCGCGGGGCTCGACGAGGCGCTGGTGCTGGGCCTGATCCAGGTGGAGAGCAATTTCCGCAAATACGCCATCTCCAGCGCGGGCGCGCTGGGCTACATGCAGGTCATGCCGTTCTGGGTGCGCCTGATTGGCGACGGCAATGTGGCGGCGTTGTTCCGCATGCAGACGAATCTGCGCTTTGGCTGCGTCATCCTGCGCCATTACCTGAACCAGGAGCAGGGCAACCTGTTCATGGCGCTGGGCCGCTACAACGGCTCGCGCGGCCTGGCGGCCTATCCCGACGCGGTCCTGGCCGCCGCCAAGCGCTGGAATTATTCGGACGCGCCGGTGCGCGTCGCGTTGCCCTGAGGGGTTGAACCGGCGCTCAGGCGGCTGGCTGCCCCAGCACCTGCTGGAGTTCGCCCTTCTCGTACATCTCCATCATGATGTCGGCGCCGCCCACGAACTCGCCCTTGACGTAGAGCTGCGGAATGGTGGGCCAGTTGCTGTATTCCTTGATGCCCTGGCGGATCTCCTCGTCGGACAGTACGTCCACCGTCTTGAGGTCCTTTGTGTCCACGCCGCAGGCCTTGAGAATCTGGACCGCGCGCCCCGAAAAGCCGCACATCGGGAAATTCGCGTTGCCCTTCATGAACAGCAGCACGTCGCTCGATTTGACCAATTCGGCTATGCGTTGTTGGGTGTCACTCATGTTGTCCTGCTCCTGGTTCCAAAGAGTTCGATGAGGCCGATTATTTCACGTTCGCCAGGGTGGCGCCGGGCCGGCACAATACCCCCTCTGACCCAGACTCTTCCGTTGGAATCCACCCCATGAAAATCGAAAAAAACACCGCCGTCACGCTGCGCTACAAGGTGCAGGACGCCACCGGCAAGCTGCTCGAAGAAAGCCGCGAGCCCATGGTGTACCTGCACGGCGGCTACGGCAACACCTTCCCGAAGATCGAGCAGGCGCTGGAAGGCAAAGAGCCGCAGTACCAGACCAGCGTGGAGCTACAGCCGCAGGACGCTTTCGGCCTGCGCGACGAGGGCCTGCTGCAGACCATCCCCAAGACCCAGTTTCCGCCCGGCGTGAAGGTCGGCGGCCAGTTGCAGGGCCGCGGCGAGGACGGGCAGGCGCACGCCTTCACCGTCATGAAGATCAAGGGCGACAAGGTATTTCTCGATGGCAACCACCCTTTTGCCGGCAAGGTCTTGCGCTTCAATCTCACCGTGACCGGGGTTCGCGCCGCCACCGAAGAAGAGGTGGCGCATGGGCATGTGCACGGCGAGCATGGCCACCACCACTGACATGCGGCGCCACGACGTTCGCAGATTCAGGGCGCCGAAGGCGCCCCTACAACGTCAAGCAGGCTGGTTCGTGCCGTCGGCATCCTTGTTTTCCGCTTGTTCGGCGTCCTTGTTCTCCAGGTGTTCGGTCACCGCTTCGACGCCCTTGTAGCCCGCAACGGCTGCAATACCTTCGGTCAGCAAAGACGCATTCGGGTCCAGCTTCTTTACGCCTTCAACTGCCGCCACCGCACCAACGATTTCGGTCAACAAACCCATGATGGACTCCTTGAAAATATCGAACGAACGAACCAGCGACCGTGTGCTACGGTACGCCGCCACGATCATATAACCGTTGGTGGTTGGGGCGGCGCTCAATCGCCGGCATCGTGCCCCATCAAGCCGACGATGTGAAAGCACAGCAAGGCAACCGCGGCCGACAGAACGGCCAGCGTGCAGGCTAGACGCCGCCCGTGCCACAGCGACAGGAACCAGCGGTGAAATTTGAGTGCCAGCACAGCGGGTTTGCCACCCAGGCGCTCGACCTGTTGCAGTGCGCGCGATGATTCATCGAGGGTGATCGGATCGGCGGTTCCGCCCACGATGTTGTAGCCGGCAGCATCCGCGCCAGTCTGGTTTGCCGCCAGAAAATAGATCACGGCGGCAGCGATCAGGCCCACGACCAGCATGATGGCGCCGGCCAGGTATAGGCGGCGTGCTGGCGTGGAGGGCTTGAAGGACACGGCACTCTGGTCCGACGGAATCCGCGGTGCGCGGCGAAACGTCAAAGCGGGGCGGCTGTTGCCCGCTGGCGCTCGAGTGCTGCCACCACGTCGCGCACGTCCAGGCCATACATCTCGGCAAACTCCGCAGGCGTCTTGCCGCTGTTCTCCAGGGCCCGGCACAGGGCCTCCTGCCGGGCGCGCTGCTGGTCGTATTCGGCAAACGCTTCCTCCAGCAGGGCGTTGGCGCGGGCATCGCTGGTCTGGAACTTTGCCCGGTAATCTTGCGGCGTCAGGCCGGACGCCTCGAACGCGCGCACGAGTTGCGCGCGAAACTTCGGCCGCAGGTCTTCGGGGGTGCGGCCCTGCTTGCGCCGGAACAGCTCCAGCAGGGCGAGGCAGACGTGTTCTGGCGCCACCGGCTCCACGGCCGCGCCGGCCAGGTCGCGGCGCGGTTTGCCCGCGGCCACGCTTTGCAGGTAGCGCGTCGAGCGCGTGTGCACGCCTAAAGCGGCCTTCAGGGCGTCGCGCTTGAAATGCTCGGGGTGAGTGGCCAGCAGTTCCTGAAAGATCCCGAGCTTGAGCGGCAGGAACTCGGCGCCGAACAGATGCGGATACAGCTCGAACAGCTTTTCCAGCACGGGCTGGACGGACGGCGCGCGCGCCGGCTTCCTGGCCGCGGCGGGCGCGGATGCTTCTGGCAGGATGGTTGCTTCGGAAGAACTCGGGGTCATGCGTTTAAGCCTTTAGTCAGCCCGCGATTGTCGGTGATCTGTCGACGAAACGGCGCGCGCTCAGTAATGCGGCGGCAAGTCGTCGCGCAGGTTGCGCGGCACGCCGCTTTGTGCGTCGGCGGCGGGCTGGCGCAGGCGGGCAATCTCGCGGATCAGCAAGTCGATCTGCTGTTGCTGGCGCACGATGACCTGGTCCAGTTGCTCCAGCAGGTCTTCGGTGAAGCTGGCCTTGATTTCCAGTTCGGTCAGGCGCTGTTCGGTGTCATGCGGGTTTTCCATCCCGCTATTGGACCCGAAATGGACCCGAAATGGCGGTGCGACGTCCGCGCGTGTTACGCCGCACAATCGGGAGTCGTCGAATATTCCTGGAGAAACAGCCATGGTCGCTTATGTGATTGCCCACGTCGAGGTCACCGATCGTGTCGGATACGAGGAGTACAGCAAGAACGTATCCGCCACCATCACGGCCTACGGCGGACGCTCCATCGCGCGCGGTGGCGCCACCGAGGTGCTCGAGGGCGAAGCCCCCGGGCGCTGGGTGCTGCTCGAATTTCCCAGCATGGACCGGCTCAAGGCGTGGTGGGATTCGCCCGAGTACCGGCCGCTGCGCGACGTGCGCGAGCGCACGGCCAAATCCCTGCTGGTCGCGACCGAGGGCGTTTGAGCCGCCCGCGCCGCGGGAGTAAAGTTACCGTTTACCGACCGATGTTGAAGGAGACAAAATGACCGCCGCCGACGCCTTCCTGCGAGCCCGCGACTTCCTGCTGGAGCACCGCACCGACTACGCCACCGCGTACCGCGATTTTGCGTGGCCGCAGCTCACGGAATTCAATTGGGCGCTGGACCACTTCGACCGCATGGCGGCGGGCAACGACCAGCCCGCGCTGTGGATCGTGGAGGAGTCGGGCGAGCAGCAAAAGCTCTCGTTCGCGCAGTTGTCGGCGCGCTCGAACCGGGTCGCGAACTGGCTGAGAAGCCATGGTGCGCGGCGTGGCGACCGCGTTCTGGTGATGCTGAACAACGAGGTGCCGCTGTGGGAGGCCATGCTGGCCTGCATCAAACTGGGCGTGGTGCTGATTCCCTGCTCGAACCTGCTCACGCCGCAGGACCTGCGCGACCGGATGGAGCGCGGCGAGGTCAAACATGTCATTGTCGGCACGGCGAATGTCGAAAAATTCGCCGAGGTGCCCGGCCGGTACACCCGCGTGTGCGTCGGCAAGGCGGCCGCCGGGTGGCTGGATTTTGCCGATGCCGCGCGCGCCCCCGACGGCTTCACGCCGGACGGCGTGACCCGCGCGAACGACCCGCTGCTGCTGTATTTCACCTCGGGCACGACGTCCAAGCCCAAGCTCGTGCTGCACACGCATCAGAGCTATCCGGTGGGACATCTGTCCACGATGTACTGGATCGGGCTCAAGCCCGGCGACATCCATCTGAACATCTCCTCGCCGGGCTGGGCCAAGCACGCGTGGAGCTGCTTTTTCGCGCCGTGGAATGCCGGCGCCTGCGTGTTCATCTACAACTACGCGCGCTTCAATGCGCCGGCGCTGCTCGGCGTGCTGGAGAAATGCCAGATCACCACGATGTGCGCGCCGCCCACCGTGTGGCGCATGTTGATCCAGGAGGACCTCGCCAAACATCGGGACCGCATCCGGATTCGCGAGCTGATTGGCGCGGGCGAACCCCTGAACCCCGAGGTGATCGGGCAGATCAAGACGGCCTGGGGCATCACGGTGCGCGACGGCTACGGCCAGACCGAAACCACGGCGCTGGTAGGCAATTCGCCGGGCCAGCGCGTGAAAGAAGGCTCGATGGGCCGGCCCCTGCCGGGCTATCGCGTGATGATGGTCGATGCCGAGGGGCGGCGCGTCGACGAGGGCGAGGTGGCGGTGCAGCTCGATCCGCGCCCCGTGGGCCTGATGGACAGCTACTTCGGCGACGCCGAGAAGAATGCCGCGGTGACGCGCGGCGGCGTGTACCGCACCGGCGACGTGGCAGTATGCGATGCAGACGGCTATATCACCTACGTGGGCCGCGCCGACGACGTGTTCAAGGCCGCGGACTATCGCATCTCTCCGTTCGAGCTCGAGTCCGTCGCGATCGAGCACGAGGCCGTGGCCGAGGCCGCGGTGGTGCCCAGCCCCGATCCGGTGCGCATGGCGGTACCCAAGGTCTTCGTGGTGCTGCGCCAGGGCTACAGCCCGTCGGCCGAACTGGCGGAAGGCATCCTGAGCTTCCTGCGCGAGAAACTGGCGCCCTATAAGCGCGTGCGCCGGCTCGAGTTTGCCGATTTGCCCAAGACCATTTCTGGCAAGATCCGCCGCGTTGAACTGCGCGCGAACGAAGCCCAACGCCGCGCCGCGAACGAGAAGGGGCCCTGGGAGTTCTTCGAAGAGGACTTTGCCTCGCTCAAGTCGCCACGTGCCGCGGGCGACACCCAGTGAACGACCGCCATCCAACCCAACCCGAGAAGGATTCGAACATGTTCCAGGCCCTGCTGCTCACGCAGAACGACAAGCAAACCATCGCGACCCTCGGCCCGCTCGACGAAGCGCGCCTGCCCGCGGGCGACGTGACGGTGCGGGTCGAGTACTCGAGCCTCAATTTCAAGGACGCGCTGGCGATCACCGGGCGCGGCGCGATCGTCAAGCAATGGCCGCTGGTGCCGGGGATCGATCTGGCAGGCAGGGTCGAGCACAGCAGCGACGCGGCCTGGAAGCCGGGCGATTGCGTCGTTGTGAACGGCTGGGGCATGGGCGAGACGAATTGGGGCGGGCTGGCGCAGAAGGCACGCGTCTCCGCCGGCTGGCTGCTGCGCCTGCCCGACGCTTATTCCACCCGCCAGGCGATGGCCATCGGCACGGCCGGCTATACCGCGGCCCTGTGCGTGATGGCGCTGCGGCGCCACGGCATCAAACCGGGGGACGGCGAGGTGTTGGTCACCGGCTCGGCCGGTGGCGTGGGTTCGGTGGCGGTCAAGCTGCTCTCCAGCCTGGGCTACTCGGTGACCGCGTCCACCGGGCGGCCGCAGGAGGCCGACTATCTGAAATCGCTGGGCGCGGCGCACATCATCGACCGCGCCGAACTGTCCGCGCCGGGCAAGCCGCTGCAGAAGGAGCGCTGGGCCGGCGTGGTCGACACGGTGGGCAGCCACACGCTGGCGAATGCCTGCGCCGCCGCCAAATGGAACAGCGCCATCGCGGCCTGCGGCCTGGCGCAGGGCGCGGACTTCCCCAGCACCGTGATGCCTTTCATCCTGCGCGGCGTGACGCTGTACGGGATCAACTGCGTTTACGTCGACAACGCCAAACGCGCCGAGGCCTGGGCGCTGCTGGCCGAGCACGTGGATGGCGCGACGCTGGAGCGCCTGAGCGTCGAAATCGGGCTGTCGCAGGCGGTCGCCCAATCGACCGTGCTGCTGGACGGCAAGGTGCGGGGCCGCGTGGTCGTCGATGTGAATCGCTGACCGACGCGGCGCGCGAACGCGGCGTGGCCGGCGTGCCATCACAGAGCTGGTGCGCGCCCGCCGCTGCAGCGCAGGATGCCGCCCAGATCCCGCCTCGACTGAACGTCTTCAAAGCCGGCTTCCTGCAGCAAGACGCGCACGGCCGCGGCCTGGTCGTAGCCGTGTTCCAGCAGCAGCCAGCCGCCGGGATGCAGATGCGCGCGCGCCTGCAGGATGATCTGGCGAATGTCGTGCAGGCCGTCCTCGCCGCTGACCAGCGCCCGCAGCGGTTCATGCGTCAATGCGCTCAGGTGCGGGTCCTGCGCCGCGATGTAGGGCGGATTCGACACGATCGCGTGATAGCGGCCCCCGATCGGCGCCAGCCACGAGCCTTGCATGAATTCGATCGCCAGCTGCAGCCGCGCGGCGTTCGCGCGCGCCACCTGCAGCGCGTCGGCGCTGGCGTCCGTGGCGCTGACGCGCAGGGCGGGGCGCGCGGCTTTGAGCGCCAGTGCGACGGCGCCGCTGCCGGTGCCCAGGTCAAGGATGGTGACCGGCGGCGCCTGCGCAGCCGCTTCCTTGTCCAGCACCGCCAGCGCCCACTCCACCAGCGTTTCGGTATCGGGCCGGGGCACCAGCACGCGTGCATCAACCTGCAGGTCCAGGCCAAAGAATTCCTTGCGCCCGGTGATGTAGGCCAGCGGCTCGCCGGCGGCGCGGCGGCGCGCCAGCGCATCGAAGCGGGCCAGCACCTCGGGCGCCAGGACGTCGAGGTCGTGCGCGAGCAGCCAGGCGCGATCCTGCGCGGGGCGTCCCAGCGCGTGCAACAGCAGCCACTGTGCATCGAGCCGCGCCATGCCGCGCGATTCGACCTGGCGTAGCGCGTGGGCAATGGAGGTCACGATCGATGACTATGAAAAGAGTAGCTACTTAACTATGACAGACAACGACTACAAGTCGATTCGATGTGAAAAATGGCGGGAGCTCACGCCTGCGCCACTTCCAGCTCGGCCAGCTGCTGCGCCGCCTCGTACGCCTGCAGCGCCTGCACCACGTCGTCCAGTTCGCCTTCCATGATCGCGAGCAGCTTGTACAGCGTCAGGTTGATGCGGTGGTCGGTCAGGCGCCCCTGCGGAAAGTTGTAGGTGCGGATGCGGTCGCTGCGGTCGCCGCTGCCGATCAGGCTCTTGCGCTCGGCGGCGTCCTTCGCCGCGCGCTCGGAGCGGTCCTTTTCCTGGATGCGCGCGGTGAGTACCTTGAGCGCCTGCGCCTTGTTGCTGTGCTGGCTGCGCCCGTCCTGGCACTCGGCCACGATGCCGGTGGGCAGGTGCGTGATGCGCACCGCCGAGTCGGTCTTGTTGATGTGCTGGCCACCGGCGCCGCTGGCGCGGAAGGTGTCGATGCGCAGGTCCGCCGGGTTGATTTTGATGGCCTCCTGCTCGTCCGGCTCGGGCAGCACGGCCACGGTGCAGGCACTGGTATGGATGCGCCCCTGCGTCTCGGTGACCGGCACGCGCTGCACGCGGTGCCCGCCGGACTCGAACTTGAGCGCGCCGTACACCCCGGAGCCGGAGGCGACATTGCTGCCTTGGCCCGCCACGCGCAGCACCACTTCCTTGTAGCCGCCGAGTTCGCTCGGCGACTCGCTGATGATCTCGGTCTTCCAGCCGCGGCGCTCGCAGTAGCGCGTGTACATGCGCAGCAGGTCGCCCGCGAACAGGGCCGATTCATCGCCGCCGGTGCCGGCGCGGATCTCCACGAAGGCATTGCGCGCGTCGTCCGGGTCCCTGGGCAGCAGCATGCGCTGCAGCTCGGCGTGCAACTGCGCCAACTCCATCTCGGCCGACGCGATTTCCTCGGCCGCCATCGCGGCCATGTCGGCATCGACGGCGGAGTCGGCCTGCAGGGCCTGGGCCGCCGCCAGGTCGCTCTCGCGCGCCACGTAGCGCTGGTAGCGGCTCACCAGCTGCGCGACGTCGGAATGCTCGCGCGAGAGCACCAGGAACTGGCTCATGTCGCGCATGATGTCCTCGCGCGAGAGCAGGAAGTCCAGCTCCGACAAGCGCACAGCGTAGCGCTCCAGCCGGGCACGCAGGAAAGGTTTCATGGGCCGGCCCTAACGGGTGTTGCGCAGAAAGAAGTGCTCGATGGCGGCGCTGGCGCGTTCGCGCGCTGCATGGTCGCCCGCATGCAGCTCGGCCATCGCGCCATGCAGCATTTTCTGGGTCAGGCCTTTCGAGAGCGCTTCCAGCACCGCATCGATATCCTCGCCCCGGGCCAGCAGCTTGCGCGCGCGCGCGATTTCGGCGCTGCGCCATTCGTCGGCCTGCGCGTTCAGCTGCCGGATCAGCGGCACGCTGCCGCGCTGGTCCATCCAGTGCATGAAACTTTGCACGCCCGCGTCGATGATGGCCTCGGCCTGCGCCACCGCCGCCTGGCGATTCGCCTGCCCCGTCTGCACCACGGCCGCGAGGTCGTCAATGGTGTAGAGGTACACGTCCTGCAGCGCCTTGACCTCGGCCTCGATGTCGCGCGGCACCGCCAGATCGACCATGAACATCGGGCGGTGCCGGCGCGCCTTAAGGGCCCGCTCGACGGCGCCCAGCCCGATGATCGGCAGGGTGCTGGCGGTGCAGCTCACCACGGCATCGAACTCGTGCAGTCGCGCGGGCAGATCGGCCAGGCGCATGACCTCGCCGCCGAAGCGGCTCGCCAGTTTTTCACCACGCTCGAGCGTGCGGTTCGCGATCGCAATGGCTTTCGGGTTCTTGCCCGCGAAATGGGTGGCGGCCAGCTCGATCATTTCGCCGGCGCCGACGAACAGCACGCGGATTTCGCCCAGATCCTCGAACAGCTGGCCGGCCAGCCGCACGGCGGCGGCGGCCATGCTGATCGAGCGTGCGCCGATCTCGGTTGCGGTGCGAACTTCCTTGGCTACTGCAAACGAGCGCTGGAACAGCTGGTTCAGCGTGGTGCCCAGGGCCCCGGCCTGTTCCGCTTCGCGCACCGCGTCCTTGATCTGGCCCAGGATCTGGGGCTCGCCCAGCACCATGGAATCGAGCCCGCTGGCGACCCGGAAGGCGTGCCGCGCCGCCGGGCCATCGGCCAGGGTGTAGGCATGCGAGCGCAGCAGTTCGGGCGAGACACCGCCGGTGTGGGCCAGCCAGTCCATGGCATGATCCGCTGCCATGATTTCCCCGGCGCAGTAGATCTCGGTGCGGTTGCAGGTGGAAATGATTGCCACCTCGGGGTGCCGCGCCATCGACGCACGCAAGCCATGCAGGGCCGGCTGGATCTGGTCGACCGCAAACGCAAAGCGACCGCGCAGATCGATCGGCGCGGTCGTGTGGTTGATGCCCAGGGCCCAGACTGACATTTGCAGATTATAAAATTTGTGACCGGGCGGGGTATTCGACGACCCCGGAAAGCGCCGCCCGACCGACTCAACAAAGCCCCATGGCACCGCTGGATTTGCTCGATCAATTGCTGAATTTGCTGGCGCCCGCGCTGTTTGTGGCCGTCGTTACACCGCTCGCTGCCCGGATATTCATGCAAAAAGGCCGTTCAGCCGTTTCGTGGTGGGCACAGATAGCTATCAACTTTGTAGTTGGTGCGGCCGTCCTGCTGCTCGGTTTGTGGTATTTCGGGGTTGACGGCAAGATGGCGACCTACACGGCGCTGGTGCTGGGTTGCGCCAGCAGCCAGTGGCTGATGGGGCGGGGCTGGCGCGGCTGACGCGGGTCGGCTCAAGCCTGCGGCGCAAACAGATCCACGCGATCGGTGATGATGCCGTCGGTGCCCAGCGCGAGCAGCCGCTGGGCCGCCCACTCGTCGTTCACGGTGTAGCTCAAGGCGCGCAGCCCGGCATCGTGGGCCTGGGTGACGGTGGAGTGGTCCCACAGCGCATAGTTGCAAACGACCGCCACGCAGCCCAGGTCAAGCGCGGACGCCAGCCAGGCCGGGCGCAGCGTGTCCAGCAGCAGCCCGCGCGGCAACGCGGGTTCCATCGCCTGCGCGCCGCGCAGCGCGTCCTCGCTGAACGAACTGAGCAAGGGCGGCGTGGGGGCGCCCTGCCACAGCCGTGCCGCCTGCCGCGCCACCACTTCGCCGGTATGGTGTTCCACGCCGGGCGTCGGTTTGATCTCGATGTTCAGGAAGTACCCGTTGCGCAGGCAATGGCGCGCGATATTCTCCAGGCTGGGCAGGGGTTCGCCCGCAAACGCGCGCGAATGCCAGCTGCCGGCGTCCAGTTGCGCGAGCACGCCCCAGGGGTGTTCGCCGCCGATGTCGCTCGCCGGACCCGGTTGTTGCCGGCTGTTGGTGGTGCGCGCGAGTGTGCTGTCGTGCATCAGAAAGGGCACGCCGTCGCTGGAGAGCTTGACGTCGCACTCGAACATCCGGTAGCCGTGGCTGGCGCCGAGCCGGAACGCGGCCAGCGTATTCTCCGGCGCGAGCTTGCCGGCGCCGCGGTGCGCGATCCAGCGCGGGTAAGGCCAGTCTGTCACAGGCGGCTCCCCGTGGTGGCGTCGAACCAGTGCAGGCGGTCCGCGCGCGGCGTCACATGGATGGCGCTGCCGACAGCGGGCGCAGCCTGGCCCTCGTGGGTACGCACGATCAGTTCCTCCGCACCCATGCGGCAATACAACAGGCGCTCCGCGCCCAGCATTTCCATCGTCTCGACCTGCAGCGTCCAGCCTTCGGAGGTGATCTCCAGGTGTTCGGGGCGAATGCCCAGCAGCGCGCCGTTCGGGCCGCCCAGCGCGGCGTTCGGCCCGTTCCGGAGCAGGTTCATCGGTGGCGCGCCCATGAAGCTGGCGACAAAGGTCGTGGCGGGGCGGGCATACACCTCTTCGGGCGTGCCGAACTGTTCCATGCGGCCCGCGTTCATCACGATCATGCGCTGCGCCAGCGTCATGGCCTCCACCTGGTCGTGCGTGACGAACAGCGAGGTGATGCCCAGCTCGCGGTGCAGCTTCTGGATTTCGAGCCGGGTCTGCACGCGCAGCTTCGCATCCAGGTTCGACAGCGGCTCGTCGAACAGGAACACCTGCGGCTGGCGCACGATGGCGCGGCCCATCGCGACACGCTGGCGCTGCCCGCCCGACATCTCGCGTGGCTTGCGCTGCAGGTAGGGCGCGAGTTCCAGGATGGCCGCAGCCTTGTCCACGCGCCGCCGGATCTCTTCGCGGGGTACCTTGGCGATTTTCAGGCCGTACGCCATGTTGTCGAACACGCTCATGTGCGGGTACAGCGCGTAATTCTGGAACACCATGGCGATGTCGCGCTCGCTCGGTTCGGCGTCATTCACGACGCGCCCGCCAATCGCGATTTCTCCGCCCGAAATCTCTTCCAGTCCGGCGACCATGCGCAAGAGCGTCGACTTGCCGCAGCCCGAGGGGCCGACGATGACGATGAATTCGCCGTCGGCCACCTCCGCGCTGACGCCATGAATCACCTGGTTCGCTGATCGCCCGGCGCCGTAACGCTTGATGATGTTCCTGAGGGAAATTGCAGCCATGGTCGATTTCTCGCCCCCTGATTATTTTTCGGTGTCCACCAGGCCCTTGACGAACCACTTCTGCATCAGGATGACCACCAGCGCGGGCGGGATCATCGCGAGCATCGCGGTCGCCATCACCAGGTTCCACTCGGTGAGCGATTCGCCGCCGGCAATCATGTAGCGTATGCCGATCACGATCGGATACATGTTGTCACTGGTGGTGGCGATGAGCGGCCACAAATACTGGGTCCAGCCGTAGATGAACTGGATCACGAACAGCGCCGCGATGCTGGTGCTCGACAGCGGCACCAGGATGTCCTTGAAAAAGCGCATCGGTCCCGCGCCGTCCATGCGGGCCGCCTCCACCAATTCTTCCGGCACGGTCAGGAAGAACTGGCGGAACAAAAAGGTCGCCGTGGCAGAAGCAATCAGGGGGATCGTCAGGCCCGCAAAGGTGTTGATCATGCCCAGGCTGGCCACCACATGGTAAGTGGGCCCGACACGCACTTCCACCGGCAGCATCAGCGTCACGAAGATGGCCCAGAAGCACAGCATGCGAAACGGAAAGCGGAAGTACACGACCGCGAACGCCGACAGCAGCGAGATCACGATCTTGCCGATCGCGATGGTGAGCGCCATCACCAGGCTGACGAACATCATGCGCGCCACCGGAGCGTTCGAGCCCTGCGCATTGCCCGTGCCCAGCAGCGCTTCGCGGTAATTCTGCACCAGGTGCGAGCCCGGCAGCATGGGCATGGGGGACTGAACGATTTCGGCCGTCGTGTGGGTGGATGCCACGAGGGCGACATACAGCGGGAACGCGATCACGACCACGCCCAGGATCAGAATCACATGCGCGAGAAAGTCCAGCTTGGGACTGCGTTCAACCAAGGGACGGCTCCTGCGGCAGCATCAGTAATGCACCTTGTTTTCGACATACTTGAATTGCAGGATCGTGACCGCGACCAGAATCAGCATGAGCACCACCGACTGAGCCGCCGAGTTGTTCAGGTCGAGCGCCTTGAAGTCATACACCAGCTTGTAGACCATGATGGACGTGGAGGTGCCGGGGCCGCCCTGGGTGGCGGCGTCCACGATGGGAAAGGTCTCCAGGAAGGCATATACCGCATTGATGGAGATCAGGAAGAACACGGTGGGCGAGAGCAGCGGCAGCTGGATGGTCCAGAACCGGCGCCATGGCCGCGCGCCGTCGATGGCGGCGGCCTCGATCAGCGACTTCGGAATGCTCGCGAGCCCCGCGAGAAAGAACAGGAAGTTGTACGAGATCTGTTGCCAGACCGCCGCTATCACAATCAGCGCCATGGCGTCGGCGCTGTTGAGCAGGCTGTTCCAGGGAATGCCCAGCGCATGCAGCCAGTACGAGACGATGCCGACGCTGGGAGAGAACATGAACAGCCAGAGCACGCCGGCGATGGCGGGGGGCACCGCGTAGGGCCAGATCAGCAGTGTCTTGTAGAGCGACGAACCCCGCACCACCCGGTCCGCAAAAACCGCCAGCAGCAGTGACAACCCCATTCCCAGGACGACCACCAGTACGGAGAAGATCACGGTGGTCTTGAACGAGGCCAGATAGACCGGGTCGCTCCACAGCGCCCTGAAGTTGTCCAGCCCCACCCAGCTCACCGAACCGCCAAATGCATCGCTCTGCTGCAGCGACTGCAGCAGCGCCTGACCCGCCGGCCAGAAGAAAAACACGGCAATCACCACGCCCTGCGGCGCCAGCAACAGCCAGGGCAGCCAGCGCGAGCGGAAAACAACCCGTTTTTCGACCGCCATGACCGACTCTGGCTATGCTGTTGCCCGGACGGCGGCTCAGCCCTTGTTGGCCCGCTGGAACCGGGCCAGCAGGACGTTGCCGCGCTCGACCGCCGCGTCCAGCGCCTGCTTGGCGGTCTTCTTGCCGCTCCACACCTGTTCAAGCTCCTCGTTGATGATCGCGCGGATCTGCAGGTAGTTGCCCAGGCGAATGCCGCGCGACTTGTCCGTGGTCTTGCGGACCATCTGGTTCACGGCAACATCGGTGCCCGGGTTCTTCTGGTAGTAGCCGGATTTTTCGGTCAGTTCGTAGGCCGCCGTGGTGATCGGCAGATAGCCGGTGCGTTGATGGCTCGCGGCCTGCACCTCGGGGCTTGACAGGTAGGCGAAGAAGGCCGCGACACCCTTGTTCTGCGCCGCCGGCTTGCCCGCCATCGCCCACAGGCTGGCGCCGCCAATGATGGTGTTCTGCGGCGCACCCTTCACGTCCGCGTAGTAGGGCAGCGGTGACAGGGCAAACGCAAATTTGGCGACGTTCTTGAGCTGGCCGTAGGTGCTCGAAGAGCCCATCGACATCGCACATTCGCCGGAGATGAAGGCGGCATCCGGCACGTTGCCGCGGCCCTTGTAAACGAACAGGCCGTCTTTTTCCATGTTGGCAAGGTCCTGGATGTGGCGCACCTGCAGCGGGCCGTTGAACTCCAGCCGCGCGGCGGTGCCGCCGAAGCCGTTGTTGTGGCTCGCGAACGGAACGTTGTGCCAGGCCGAGAAGCTCTCCAGCTGGGTCCAGCTCTCCCACGAAGTGGTGAGCGGGCACTTGCTGCCGCTGGCCTTGAGTTTGATGGCGTCTGCCTTGACCTCTTCCCAGGTCAACGGCGGCTTGTTCGGATCGAGGCCGGCGGCCTTGAACGCGTCCTTGTTATAGAAGAACACGGTGGTCGAACTGTTGAAGGGCAGGCTCAGCATCTTGCCGTTTGGCGCGGTGTAGTAACTGGCCACGGCGGGGATGTAGGACTTCTCGTCGAACTTCTGCCCGCCCTCCTGCATGATTTTCCAGACCGGCACGATCGCGCCCTTGCTGGCCATCATGGTCGCGGTGCCGACTTCGAAGACCTGCATGATGTTCGGTGCGTTGCCGGCGCGGTACGCGGCGATGCCCGCCGCCATCGAGTCGTCGTAAGTGCCCTTGTAGGTGGGCACGACCTCGTATTCCTTCTGGCTTTCATTGAATCCCTTGGCGAGGTCGTTCACCCACTCGCCGAGCGGGCCGCTCATGGAGTGCCACCACTGGATCTGGATCGGCGCCTGGGCCTGGGCCTGCATGGGCAACGCACAGGCCAGCGCCAAGGCTGCCGCGGTCAACTGCAATTTCAATTTCATGGGTGCTCCTGAAACAAGGTTCGAGATTATCAAGAAAATAGGACCGTTTGATTGGACACGACGCCCTCTGCGCGCCGCAACCGGGTTTTCATGGGGTTGCCGCGCGGCCGGCGCGATGATGCTGCGCTGCGGTAATATTCAATTCCAGCGCGGGTGCCCGTTCTGGTTGCCCCCAGGACCTCATGAACGCTCCGACAACGCTCAATCACCTCATGGCTGCGGCCGATCAGGCGCCGCGCCTGCGTGAAATCCCCTACAACTACACCTCGTTTTCCGACCGGGAAATCGTGATCCGGCTGCTCGGTCCGCGCGCCTGGGAGGTGCTGGGGTCGCTGCGCGAAGAGCGCCGCACCGGCCGCTCGGCCCGCATGCTGTACGAGGTGCTGGGCGACATCTGGGTGGTGCAGCGCAACCCGTATTTGCAGGACGACCTGCTGGACAACCCCAGGCGCCGCGAGCTGCTGGTGCAGGCGCTGAATCATCGGCTGGCCGAAGTGGGCAAACGCCGCACCCCGGAGGCCGACGCGGGGCGCGACCTGATCGTGGGCGAGTTGCTGGCGATGGCGGCGCAGGCGGTGCGCGACTTCGACGGCGCGTTTCAGCAGGTGGCCCGGTTGCGCCGCCAGACGCGGCGCGTGCTGCAGCGGTGGACCGCCAGGGACAACATCAAGTTCGACGCACTGTCCCGTGTCTCGCATGTGACGGACGCCACCGACTGGCGCGTGGAATACCCCTTTGTGGTGCTGACCCCGGACACCGAGGCCGAGATGGCGGGCCTGGTCAAGGGCTGCATTGATCTGGGCCTGACCATCATCGCGCGCGGCGGCGGCACCGGCTACACCGGCGGCGCCATTCCCTTGAGCTGGAAAAGCGCGGTCATCAACACCGAAAAGCTCGAAGCCATGACCGAGGTGGAGATGGTCGCATTGCCCGGCCTCGCGCAGCCGGTGGCCACGGTGTGGACCGAGGCAGGCGTGGTCACGCAGCGCGTGGCGGACGCGGCCGAGCGGGCAGGCTTTGTGTTTGCCGTCGATCCGACCTCGGCCGAGGCGTCCTGCATTGGCGGCAACATCGCCATGAATGCGGGCGGCAAGAAGGCGGTGCTGTGGGGCACCGCGCTGGACAATCTGGCCTCGTGGCGCATGGTCACGCCGCAGGCGCAGTGGCTGGAGGTCACGCGCCTGAACCACAACCTGGGCAAGATCCACGATGCCGAGGTGGCGAGTTTCGAGCTCCAGTATTTCGAGGCCGACGGCAAAACCCCGGTGCGCACCGAACGGCTCGACATTCCCGGTCCGACCTTCCGCAAGGAAGGGCTCGGCAAGGACGTGACGGACAAGTTCCTCTCGGGGCTGCCCGGCGTCCAGAAGGAAGGCTGTGATGGGCTGATCACCAGTGCGCGCTGGGTCGTGCACCGCATGCCCGCGCACACGCGCACCGTTTGCCTGGAGTTTTTCGGCAACGCGAAGGACGCGGTGCCCAGCATCGTCGAGATCAAGGACTTCATGTTCTCGCTGCAAAAGCGCGCGGCGGCGGACGGTGATGGCACGGGCTCGCGGGTTCTGTTGGCGGGCCTGGAGCATCTGGACGACCGCTACCTGAAGGCGGTGGGCTATGCCACCAAGTCGAAGAAACACGGGGGTCTGCCCAAGATGGTGCTGTTCGGCGATATCGCCGGCGACAACGCCGACGACGTGGCGCGCGCCACCTCCGAGGTGGTGCGCATCGCCAACTCGCGCAGCGGCGAGGGCTTCATCGCCATCAGTCCCGAGGCGCGCAAGAAATTCTGGCTGGATCGCAAGCGCACGGCCGCCATCTCGCGCCACACCAACGCCTTCAAGATCAACGAGGACGTAGTGATTCCGCTGCCGCGCATGGCCGAGTACACCGACGGCATCGAGCGCATCAATATTGAATTGAGTCTGCGCAACAAGCTCAAGCTGTGCGACGAACTGGAGGCATTTTTTGCGCGCGGCAACCTGCCGCTGGGCAAGCAGGACGATGCGGGCGACGTGCCGTCGGCCGAACTGCTGGAAGACCGCGTGGCACAGGCGCTGGCGTTGGTCCAGGACGTGCGCGCCCTGTGGAGCGGCTGGCTGCAGGGCGTGGCCGAGCTGTTTCCCGGGCTGCAGGACCATTCGCTGCGCGCCAGCTGGAAGACGCAGATCCGCGCCCCGCTGCAGGCGATTTTTTCGGGCGACGCGTTCAAGCCAATTCTGGAAGAGTGCGACGCGATTCACAGGCGCGTGCTCAAGGGCCGCGTCTGGGCGGCCCTGCACATGCACGCGGGCGACGGCAACGTGCACACCAACATCCCGGTCAACAGCGACGACTACGGGATGCTGCAAACGGCGCACGAGGCAGTCAAGCGCATCATGGCGCTGGCGCGTTCGCTGGATGGCGTGATCTCGGGCGAGCACGGCATCGGCATCACCAAGCTCGAATTCCTGAGCGATGAGGAGCTCCAGCCGTTCACCGACTACAAGCGCCGGGTTGACCCCGAAGGTCGTTTCAACAAAGGCAAGCTGCTTCGAAATAAAGAGCAAACCAGTGAGAATGGTAAAGGGCTGATCGCGGATTTAACCAATGCCTACACGCCCAGCTTCGGTTTGATGGGGCACGAGTCGCTGATCATGCAGCAGAGCGACATCGGCGCGATCGCGGATTCGGTGAAAGACTGCCTGCGCTGCGGCAAATGCAAGCCGGTGTGCGCGACCCACGTGCCGCGCGCCAACCTGCTGTACAGCCCGCGCAACAAGATCCTGGCGACCTCGCTGCTGGTGGAGGCCTTCCTGTACGAGGAGCAGACCCGGCGCGGCGTGAGCATTCGCCACTGGGAGGAGTTCGAGGACGTGGCCGACCACTGCACGGTCTGCCACAAGTGCCTGTCCCCGTGTCCGGTGGACATCGACTTTGGCGACGTCTCGATGAACATGCGCAATCTGCTGCGCAAGATGGGGCAAAAGAGCTTTCGCCCCGGCAATGCGGCGGCCATGTTTTTCCTCAACGCCACCAATCCGCAGACCATCAAGCTGGTGCGCGGCGCCATGGTGGGGGTGGCCTTCAAGGCCCAGCGCATGGCCGTCGAGGTGCTGCGCAAGGTTGGCCGCAAGCAGACCGCGCACCCGCCCGCCACGGTCGGCACCGCGCCGGTGAAGGAGCAGGTGATCCACTTCATCAACAAGAAGATGCCCGGCGGCCTGCCCAAGAAAACGGCGCGCGCGCTGCTGGACATCGAGGACAAGGAATACGTGCCCATCATCCGCAATCCCACGGGCACGACGCCCGAGACGGAGGCGGTGTTCTACTTCCCGGGCTGCGGCTCCGAGCGGCTGTTCTCGCAGGTCGGTCTGGCGACCCAGGCGATGCTCTGGCACGCCGGCGTGCAGACGGTGCTGCCGCCCGGTTACCTGTGCTGCGGCTATCCGCAGCGCGGTGCGGGCCAGTATGACAAGGCCGAGAAAATCATCACCGACAACCGCGTGCTGTTCCACCGCGTGGCCAACACGCTGAACTACCTGGACATCAAGACCGTGGTGGTGAGCTGCGGCACGTGCTACGACCAGTTGCAGGGCTACCAGTTCGAGAAGATCTTCCCGGGCAGCCGCATCATCGACATCCACGAATATCTGCTGGAAAAAGGCATCACGCTGCCGGGTTTGAAAGACCCCTCCGGTAGTGGGCAAGGGGGCTATCTGTACCACGAGCCTTGCCACAACCCGATGAAGCTGGGTGATCCGATGAAAACGGTGAAGGCGCTGCTCGGCGACAACGTGATCAAGAGCGAGCGCTGCTGCGGCGAATCCGGCACGCTGGGCGTGACCCGCCCCGACATCGCGACGCAGGTGCGGTTTCGCAAGGAAGAGGAAATCCGCAAGGGCGAAGCCCAACTGCGCGCTGCCGGCACCGTGGGCGCGCAAGGCAATGTGAAGATTCTCACCAGCTGCCCAAGTTGCCTTCAGGGTCTCAAGCGTTACGAAGACGACCTGCAGAACGGTCTGCTCGAGGCCGACTACATCGTGATCGAGATGGCGAACCAGATCCTGGGCGCGCAGTGGCTGCCCGAGTACGTGGCCGCCGCGAATGCCGGCGGGATCGAGCGGGTGTTAGTCTGAAACATTGCGGGACAGACCGCAGCGCAGCGGAGCTCTGTCCTCAACCGATCAGGCGGGACAGATCAGGAATTGCGCAGCAATTTTGCTCTGTCCCCAACACTCCGGGGGGAATGTCCATGGCCGGTTTGCGGCCCGTCAGGCAGGTTCGCCGAACGAATACTCGAAAGCATCCCTGTCGTGGCTGAGCATGACTAGATGCCGGGTGGTCTTGCAGACCCAGGTCTGCTTGGGGTGCGTTGCGGGCAATCGCAGGGATTTGATCTGGAACACGGCCGCACAGCAGCGTTGCTCGCGCCGGGCGGATTCGTAGCGAATGGCCGCGATGCTGGGCGCAGGCAGCGCGCGCACGGCCTGCGCGAGTTGCTGGCAATGCGAGTAGTCGTTGCCGGCGCGCCAGACCGGCCGAAGCGATGACCACGGCGCGGCCGTGAGATCGAGTTCCATGCCCGTGAACCGGGCCTGGAAAAAAGTGTGCTCGGTCACCACCTGGGCATCTCGCAAGCCGTCCGAGTCGTTCAGAAACTTCCAGCGCCAGTAGGCCAGTTCTGCGGCGACGGTCTGGGGCTCGTCGGCTCCGTACCAGATACCGGGGTCGTTGCCCACGCGAAACCGGGAGGGTTGAGGCGAGGCATAGCGGAACGGCGTGAAGATCAGATAGCTTGACCCCGCGGCCTGCGCCGGCAGGGGCGGTTTGCTGTCTTCCAGGATTTGCTCGAGCAAGCGTTGTTCAGCCAGGTTGTCGACCAGCCGCATCGTCGCCACGAGATGCTGCGCCTCGACAGCGCGCCAAAGCATGCGCTTCGCGGGCGTTGCCCGGTCGAACCAGCCGCTTTCCCAGGGCGCTGGACTCATGAAAGGGCGCGTGCGCCATCCAGATACGCGACCACGCGCACCAGCCCCTGGGCGGACTGGATGGCCTCCTTCGGGATCGCGTTGATCGCCTGGTTGTAGGTGCCCATCCACAATTCGCGCTGGCTGTCGCTGTTGCCTACCAGCGCATCGAGAGAGCGGTATACGCGCACGACCAGCGCGGCCAATTCGGCCGGCTTGCTGCCGATCTCCAGAACCTTCGCGCCCGTGGTCATGCGCGACACACTGGCTTCGCTCACGCCCACGGACCTGGCCAGATCATGGTGGCTCAGGCCGAGCAGCTTCGCGGAGCGCAAGGTCGCCTGGGTGAGGACGGCATGCGCTGCGCTGGCCGATTCGGGCATTGCGCCTGCAATTTGCTTGTGTCCCATCAAGACCTTTCGATACGCCGCTGGATATTTTTCATGTGAAATAATACGCTATATTTATTTCATATGCAATATTCGAAGAGAACGCTCCAGATTCTTCCGGGCCTGCGCTTCGTACAGGCGCTGGAAATGTTCGGTGCGATAAATGGCGGCGCGGCCCAGTAACCCCTCCAGGATCGCGGCACGTCGGTGCCGGAACTGCGCGCCGGGAATCCAGTCGTATTCTTCCCGTACCTGAGCTTCGTATTCGGCGAATCGGGCGGGCGCGGACCCAAGGATGGAAAGGTCCACGTCCACCAGAAGGCACTCGTCCGGTGTTTCCGGAAGAACCGAATGCCGCGTGGCCATGATGAGTGATTCAACGCGCGACAGGGCCTCGCCGGGCAGGCCGGCCGCTTCCAGTGCCTGTCTGGCCCAAAGCGCGCTTTGCGCCTCGTTGTCTTGTCGCCGCGGGTCGTACACGGCATCGTGAAACCACAGCGCCACTTCCACCTCGCCCGGGTATCCGGCCAGGCCCAGTACAGGCCCCAGCCGTTCAATGCATTCACCCAGATGCAAGAGCGTGTGATACCTGCGATGGGGTTCCTCGTAGCAGGCGACCAGTTGTTCGAACAGGCCGCCTGCGGGCGCCGCCTGCAGCGCCTGCCACGATCTTTGCCATGAACGCGTCAGCGGTTCCATTCGTCGTGGCCTGCCGGCAGGACTCATTTTGTGCGATGGATCGGACGGATTCATTCAGCGGCGGCTGTCGTGCGAACGGAGGGTCGCGCAACCGATGCCGCTACTTTCCCCAACGCCAGGAAGGTGGCTCGCCCTTGGCCCAGCACACCCACCCCAGCAGTGCCGACGCGAGCACAACCAGGCCGGCGAACAGGAATGGATGAACCCTTGGCGGCACATGCCATGCGAGCAAGGCAATCATCGCAACGTAGACAAGCAGCACGATCCATCCCTGCCAGGCCGACGGCAGACCCCAACCCCAGCCGTGGCGCTTTGCCGGGAACCAGTATTTCGTCGATTCGCCAGTCTTCATGACCTGCTCCGCCTGCATTCATCGGCTTTCAACCGCGTGCGCTCCACTCCTTGGACACAAAAGCGCTGCGGTGCCCTGCGGCATGAAACGGCCTTTTTCCACATCGATCGTCCATGCTTTCGTGGCTGCCAGCATGGCGTGTCCAGCCTGGTCAGTCAAGACCGCAATGACTTCGTTTCGCAGGGTTTGGTGATGGACGGTGCAACCGCCTTCAAACAGCAATGCCTTGCGCGGCAGCGAGTCGAAACTCAGTACATCCCGGACGACAGAATGGGAATCTTCGAGCTCGACAAGCTGCACGCCGCAAATCGACCACCAGATCGCGTTGTAGCCCGCGTCCAATTCCGTCGCGCCCAGGTCCTTGAGGCCCAGGTTACGGTACCGGCGCTCTGTCACGACCACCCTGTCATTCGGCATGGTTCTGCCGATCAACAACTTGGGGATATTGGCGCCGCATTGAAGGCCCGCAAACCCCGTCGGGCGCGCCTGCGCGGCCGGGCAACCGCCCAAAAGCGCCAGCGCCAGCATGACGGTTTGTGCCGGCCGCTTATTCACGAGGCCCAGCGTCTGAATTCGCTGCCTCCGCAGCCCCGGCGATTTGCTTGCACAACACCGTGGCCGACCTCGGGCATTGGTGCCTTGCCGAGTGAGCGATGCGGTCGAGCTCGGATGTCAGGGCGGTTGAATCGATATGACGCAGCATGAACGACTGAAATCCCGAGTCGCGGGCTGCGATCCGCTGGGCCTGGCCAAGCGAACCCCACCGGGTGGCAAGCAGATGCACGACTTTGTCCGTAAAGCCCTCGGCGATAGAGCCATCGTCGCAATGAGCGTAACGTCTGTATGCCGCGTGGATGGCTTGCCACGAATCGAGTTGGTCAACGGCGTTCTCGGCTGCCTGGGCATCGGCCATGGAACATGGCTGAGCCCAGGCGGGAAACACGGCCAAAAGAAAGATGGCGGCAACAACTATGCGCATCGTGCTCTGCTCTGCGCGCTTCCACGGCCCAGGTTTGAAATGGGCGAGTACACGTGGCCTCGCAAGATGCCGTGGCTAATGCTCAGCGCTCTGCCTTGGGCCGGTGCAGTGCGCAAAGCTTGTTGCCGTCGGGGTCCCGCACATAGGCCAGGTACAGCGCTCCCATCTTGCCCTCGCGCAAGCCGGGTGCCTCTTCGATGGAGGTGCCGCCATGCGCCACCGCGGTGTCGTGAAACGCCTGGACCTGTTCGGGCGTGCTGCACTTGAACCCGATGGTGCCGCCGTTGGCAAAAACGGCGGCCTGGTTGTTAATGGGTTCGCTGACGCAGAAGGTGTTTCCGTCGTGCCGGTAGAACAGGCGCGCGTGACCCGTGCCCGCCACGTTGCGCAGCGGCTCCCCGGCGCCCAGTGTGCCGAGAACCGCATCATAGAAGCGTCTGGATCGCTCGATGTCGTTGGAACCTACCATCACATGACTGAACATTCTGTGTCTCCCGCCTTATCCAAGAATAGACGGTCTGGATGCTACTGGATCGAGTCAAATAAGCCAATACATCCGGCGACGCTCATGGGCACGCACCCCGTTCGCCCCCGTTGAGTCAAACCTGAAATCTCACGGATGGCCGCAGAACCCGTGACTGCATCTGGCTCAAGGGAGCGGATTTCGGGCCCACGCTCTGTGCCCTGTAGCCCTGCGCCGGACAAGGTCGCGCGTTGGGGCGGGCCGCCAGCGCGTGCGCAATGGGACAATGGCTCGTTGTTTTGTTTTT
>SCRU01000154.1 GCA_004323695.1 Burkholderiaceae bacterium | reverse complement strand
CGCTTTTACGAAGTCACGCGCGCCAATCGCCTGGCCACGGTGGCGCTGCTGCTGAACCACTTCCGCCCGGTCAGCACGCTGGCCTTTTGCAACACCAGGCAGCAGTGCCGCGAGCTGGTCGCGCTCCTGCAGGCGCAGGGCTTCAGCGCGCTGGCCCTGTTCGGCGAGCTGGAACAGCGCGAGCGCGACCAGGTGCTGGCGCAGTTTGCGAACCGCAGCTGCTCCGTGCTGGTCGCCACCGACGTGGCCTCGCGCGGGCTCGACATCGAGCAGCTGGAGGCGGTGATCAATGTTGACATCACGCCCGACGCCGAGGTCCACGTGCACCGTATCGGCCGCACCGGGCGCGCCGGCGAATCGGGGCTGGCGCTGAGCCTGGCGAGCATGGACGAGATGGGTTTTGTGGGCAAGATCGAGCAATACCAGAAGCGCGAATCCGTCTGGCACAAAGTGGATGAGCTCACACCCGCCAGCGCCGAGCCGCTGCTGGCGCCCATGGTGACGCTGCAGATCCTGGGCGGGCGCAAGGAAAAGATTCGCCCCGGCGACGTGCTGGGCGCGCTCACGGGCGAGGCCGGCTTCAGCCGCGAGCAGGTCGGCAAGATCAACGTGACCGAGTTCTCCACCTTTGTCGCGGTGCAGCGCGACGTCGCACAAGATGCCTTGCGCAAACTCAACGCCGGCAAGGTCAAGGGCAGGAGCGTGAAGGTGCGGCTGATGCAGGCCGAATCACCCTGACATTGAAAAAATCATGTGGCCTATAGTGAACCCGTCTCAACCCTCAATCACCTCATGAAGTCTCCATTGAAGCCAATCGTTGCAGTTGTGCTCGCGATCGCCATGGGCCTGCTGATATCGGGCTGCGCGGGCACGGGCCCGTCGGGTAACGCATCGAACCCGGGCGACTCGTCGGGCGCATCTTCGGGGGATAGTGGCGTCACCATGTTTGGCACCATCGACGTCGGCGTCAGTAGCACCAGGAACGGCGGTTTGCGCTGATCGGTCAGGCCACGGCGGCCCGCCGCGTGCGTGCAGCGAGCGCTGGCTTGGGTTGGCTCGCCACCACCCGCGGCGCCGCCGCGGGCGTCTTGCGGGCAACCGCCTTGCGGCCGTTTCCGGTCTTGCCGGCGGTCGCTCTGACCACAGCGGCCTTGCGCACCGCCGTACGCGGCCTCGCGGGCTTCCCTGCCTTCGTCACTGGTGCCGGGTGCTTCGCCACCGCGGGTGCATGTTCCGCCGCTGCCGTCATTGAGGGCGTGAGCTGGCGCAATTCTTCGTAAGCCGCTTGCATGTAGCGCGCCAGCTGCGGCAAATCGGGCATGGCCTTGCGACAGGCGGTCAGGCCGAAGTCGAGCGAGCCGTTGTAGCTCTGCACGGTCACGTTCAGCGCCATGCTGTGCCCGGCGATTGACACGGGGTAGTAGGTCAGCATTTTCGCGCCGGCCAGGTACAGCGCAAACTTGGGGCCTGGAACGTTCGAGATCGCCACGTTGACGACTGGCGGCAAGCGATTCGCCAGCCGGGAGCGGCCGTACAGCGAGGCCATCCCGCTGATCAGCCAGGGCGCGCCCAGCGACGGGAAATCCGTCGGCATGGCGGATTTCATGCTCGCCGTCATGGCCTTGGCCGCCAGGCTCGATTGCCGGATCGCCTGCAGCCGCTCCAGCGGGTCGGCCACGGTGCTGGCCAGGCTCACGCGCATCATCGAGGCCTGCGTGTTCATCTCGGTGTTGCCCTTCTCGCGCAGGCTCACCGGCACGCCCGCCAGCAGCGGCGCGGTGGGCACGCAGCCCAGGTCGGCCAGGTAATGGCGCAAGGCGCCGGAGCAGATGGCCATCACCGCATCGTTGAGCGTCACACCGTGGCTCTTGCCGATATGCTTGATTTCGGCGAGCGGCAGCGACAGGCTGGAGAAAATTCGCTGGTTCGTGATGCTCACGTTGATGGGCGTACGCGGCCCGAACCACTGGTTGCCGAGGGCGCCCTTGAGGCCCTTGGGGGCGTTGGCGGGACCGGGCGCGGCGGCTTCGGCATCTTCCGGTGAATCGCCCGGTGCGGGGCGCAGTATCTGCACCGCGCTGCGCAGCAGCGAGGGCAGGGCCCGCGCCAGCTTGGCGGTTTGCACCACCGAATTCTTCAAGCCGGCGCCGACCAGTTCGGCAATGCCGTAGGTGTCGTGATCCATTGGGCGTCGTGGCGGTGCCGCGCGCACCGTGCGCGGTACCGGGCCCAGATCCATGATGGATTGCGCCAGCACGGCGCCACCTTCGCCGTCCAGCGCGGCGTGGTGTACCTTCGAGTAGAACGCGACGCGGCGCGTGCCCTTGGGCGCGTCGGGCGGATTCTGCACGCCCTCGATCACGTAGAACTCCCACAGCGGGCGGCTGCGGTCGAGCTGGCTCGAATGCAGCCGGCCCACCAGATGGTCCAGCTGCGCGCGGTTGCCGGGCTTGGGCAGCACGGTGCTGCGGATGTGGTATTCCAGATCCAGGTCGTCATCGGCCACCCAGACCGGATTGGCCAGCTCGAACGGCATGTTCAGCAGCTTGCGCTGGAACACCGGTGCCAGGTGCATGCGGCTCTGGATGTGCCGGCGCACGTTCTCCAGAAAATCGCCCCGGTAGCCGGGCGGCAATTCGAACAGGTTGAGGCCGCCCACGTGCATGGGCATTTCGGGCGTTTCAAGGTACAGGAACGAAGCGTCGATGCCGCCGAGGTGGTCCATGGGAGTCTCCGGGGGATGGGGTTCAGGACTGCCATCTTGAACCATTTGCGGCAAAAGCGGTAGCGCGGGCCCGGCCCGCGGGGACGCGCCTTCACATTACCGGCGCAACGCGGACACGCCCGGCGATCAGGCCCGCGCCCGCGCGCCCCGTTTTCAGTTGGCTTGTTCCGGCCGCTTTTCTTCGTGCGCCGGGTGCTGCGGTTCCCCGCGTGGCTGGGGCCTGGCCCGGTTTTCGTTGGCCTGGGGGGCGCGCTGCTCCGGTGCCGGCCGGGCGCGCTGGGCCTGGACTTCCCGTTGGGCCTGGCGCATCTGTTGCTCCTGCTGTGCGCGCTGAGCAGTCTCGGATCTTTGCGCCTGCATTTGCGCGGCACGCGCCGCCGCCTGTTCGCGTTGGAGCTGCTCCTGTTGTGCGCGCTGCTGCCGGGCCTGTTGTTCGCGCTGCATCTGCTCGGCTCGCGCCGCCTGTTCGCGCTGGGCCTGCTCTTGCTGTGGCGGGCGCTGCGGTGCGGCCGGGCGCGCCGGTGCGATGGCCTCGCCGCGCGGTGGCGCTGCCTGCTCGCGCGGTTCACGCGGCAGGTTGGTCGCCGGCGGTCGCACCGGTGCGGGGGCCGGGGCCGCCGCTCTTTCCGCGCCCGCCGGGTTGAAGCCGCGCGGCGTGGCGACTGCGTTGGGCGGTGTCTGCGGGCGCAGCGGCTTGCCGGGCAAGGCCTCCCGCACCGGCGGGGTCCCGGTGCGGCCGTGGTCCAGGGCGGGATTCGAGACGACATGCCGCTGCACTGCCACGGGCGGCGGTACCGGATGCGGCTGCGTCACGCGCGACGCCGCGAAGATCGCGCGCGGATCGCGCGTCGGCGCCGGTGCCGGCACCACGCGGGCGCGCGCCAGATCGGTCGTGCTGACCGGCACGAAATTGCCGCGCAGGTGCTGGCCCTGCGAGAACGCCTTCTCGCTCACTGCAGTCACGGCCCGCGGCATGTTCTGGAAGCGATACACGTTGGTGGTCCGGTTGTTTACGTTGACGATGTTCGTGATGTTGGTCAC
>SCRU01000153.1 GCA_004323695.1 Burkholderiaceae bacterium | reverse complement strand
ACGGTGGCCTGCTCTATTCGCTGGCCGTCTTCCAGCTGCTCGATCTGCCAGCGTATTTCATAGTCGATCGCCTGCTGCATGAACCTGAAGCTGTTCAGGTTCTTGATTTCGCGCCGCGTGCCCAGCGGCGCGCCGGGTTTGCGCACCGACACGTTCGCGTCGCAGCGAAACGAGCCTTCCTGCATGTTGCCGTCGCAGATGCCGATCCAGGTCACGATCTTGTGCAGCTCGCGCGCGTAGGCCACGGCCTCCGCGCTGGAGCGCATGTCGGGCTCGGTCACGATCTCCAAAAGCGGCGTGCCGGCGCGGTTCAGGTCGATGCCGCTCATGCCCACGAAGTCTTCGTGCAGCGACTTGCCGGCGTCTTCTTCGAGGTGCGCGCGCACCAGCCGGACGACCTTGCGCACGGTCTGCTTGTCTTCCTCGACGAAAAACGAAACCTCGCCGCCCTGCACCACCGGGATCTCGTACTGGCTGATCTGGTAGCCCTTGGGCAGGTCGGGGTAGAAGTAATTCTTGCGCGCAAAGATGCTGCGCGGCGCGATGTGCGCGCCGATCGCCAGGCCGAACTGGATCGCACGCTCCACCGCGCCCTTGTTCATGACCGGCAAGGTGCCCGGCAACGCCAGATCGACCGCGCAGGCTTGCGTGTTGGGCTCGGCGCCGAAGGCCGTGGCGGCGCGGCTGAAGATCTTGCTGTGCGTGGACAGCTGGGTGTGCGTCTCGAAGCCGATGATGACCTCATAGCCGCGCACCAGCGGGCCCGTGGGCCGGCCTTGTTGCAGGGCTTCGAAGGGGTTGACGGGTTCGCTCATCTCAAAAGCCCTCCGGCGCCCTCTGATGCCAGTCCGTCGCCTGCTGGAACTGGTGCGCCGCGTTCAGCAGCCGGGCTTCCTGCAAATGGTTGGCTATCAGCTGCAGGCCGACCGGCATGTACTCCCCGCCAAACCCAACGGGCAAGCTCATGCAGGGTAGGCCGGCCAGCGAGGCGGGCAGTGTGTATACGTCGGCTAAATAGTTGGCGATTGGATCGCTGGATTTTTCACCCAGCTTCCATGCAACCGTGGGTGCTACAGGCCCAGCAATGACGTCGCACTCCTTGAATGCCTGCTGGAAGTCGTCGGCGATCATGCGGCGAATTTTTTGCGCCTGCAGATAGTAGGCGTCGTAGTAGCCGTGAGACAGCACATAGGTGCCGATCATGATGCGGCGCTTGACCTCGTCGCCGAAGCCTTCCGCGCGGGTCTTTCTGTACATGTCCGTCAGGTCGGCGTACTTCGCGGCGCGGTGGCCGAACTTGACCCCGTCGAAGCGGCTCAGGTTGCTCGACGCTTCGGCCGGCGCAATGATGTAGTACACCGGAATCGAGAGTTCGGTGCGCGGCAGCGACACCTCGACCAGCGTTGCACCAAGTTTTTCATATTGGCTCAAAGCCTCATCGATGGCTTTGGCAACCGAGGCTTCCGGCGCGTTTTGTGCCTTTGGACTTGAGTGAACGCGCTCGACATCAAAGGCGCGTAATTCGCCCCATTCCTTCGGGACACCAATGCGCAAACCCTTCAGGGGCGTGTTCAAGGAGCGTGTGAAGTCTTCAGCCGGTACGTCGAGCGAAGTCGAATCGCGATCCGGGTCGGAGCCGCACATGCACGACAGCAGCAGCGCGCAGTCCTCGGCGGTGCGCGCCATCGGCCCGGCCTGGTCCAGGCTGGAGGCGAACGCGATCATGCCGTAGCGCGAGGCGCGGCCGTAGGTCGGCTTGATGCCGGTGATGCCGCAGAACGAGGCCGGCTGGCGGATCGAGCCGCCGGTGTCGGTGCCGGTGGCGGCCGGTATCAGCCGCGCCGCGACGGCTGCGGCGCTGCCGCCCGAAGATCCGCCCGGAATGCGCGTGGCGTCCCAGGGGTTGCGCGCCGGCTTGAAAGCCGAGTTCTCGGTGGACGAGCCCATGGCGAACTCGTCGCAATTGAGTTTTCCAAGCGAAACAGCCCCCGCACCCTTTAGTTTCGCCACTACCGTGCTATCAAAAGGAGATTGATAGCCCTCTAGCATGCGTGAGCCGGCGGTGCTCGGGAAATCCCTGGTGACGAAGATGTCCTTGTGCGCGATCGGAATGCCCAGCAGTGGCGCCGTGTCGCCCCGCGCCAGCCGCGCATCGGCGTCGCGCGCCTGCGCCAGCGTGACTTCTTCGTTCGTCGCCAGATAGGCGCCGAGCGCCTCGTGGCGCACGCCGCGTGCCAGAAAGTGCCGGGCCAGTTCCACAGCCGAGACCTCTTTGGCGCGCAGCTTCGTGGCGAGTTGCGCCACGGTCAGATCGTGCAGCTCGCTCATTCGGCGGCCTCCGTGGCAGGGCGGGTCAGCATCATGCAGTGGGCGTCGGCCGCGGATCGAATTCGCGCTGCGTCGATCCCCGCGCTGCGGGGCCCCTCGCCGTGGGCGCTCATTCGATCACCTTGGGTACGAGAAACAGGCCTTGCTCCACGGCGGGCGCGCTGCGCTGGTTCGCCTCGCGCTGGTTCGGCTCGCTCACGGCGTCGTCGCGCAGGCGCAAAACCACGTCCTGGCTGACCGCCATGGGGTGGGCCAGCGGTTCCATATTCGCGGTGTCCACCGCGCGCATCTTTTCTACGATTCCGAAGAATTCGTTGAGCTGAGTGAGCATGCGCTCACTCTCTTGCGGTTGAAGTTCAAGTCGCGCCAGATGGGCAATCCGGCTGATGTCCTGCGGGGTCAATGCCATGGGGAAAACGCTTCCGAAACCAGATGTAAAGGTGCCGCCCGAGGCCGGGTTGAGCCCGGTCGCGCACAGGGGATGCGGTATTATCCCGCCTTTGCCGCAACACCTTCCAGCGGGCTGGTGAATGGGCAGAATCAGACAAATTCCGACCCCCTGCGACCCATTTTGACGTGGCGATGGTCCGCCGACGCGCGAACCATGCCCGAGAGGACCATTCATGTTTGGAGCATTCCTGCGGTACTTTTCCACGGATCTGGCGATTGATCTTGGTACCGCCAATACCCTGATCTATGTGCGCGACAAGGGCATCGTGCTGGACGAGCCCTCGGTTGTCGCGATCCGCCATGAAGGCGGCCCGCAGGGCAAGAAGACGATCCAGGCTGTTGGCAAGGAGGCCAAGGCCATGCTGGGCAAGGTGCCGGGCAACATCGAGGCGATCCGCCCGATGAAGGACGGTGTGATCGCCGACTTCACCGTGACCGAGCAGATGCTCAAGCAGTTCATCAAGATGGTGCATCCGCGCGGCATGTTCAAGCCGTCGCCGCGCATCATCATCTGCGTGCCCTGCGGCTCCACCCAGGTGGAGCGCCGCGCGATCCGCGAGTCGGCACTGGGCGCGGGGGCGTCCGAGGTGTACCTGATCGAGGAGCCCATGGCGGCGGCCATCGGCGCCGGCCTGCCGGTGTCGGAAGCCGCCGGCTCCATGGTGGTGGACATCGGCGGCGGCACCACCGAAGTGGGTGTGATCTCGCTCGGCGGCATGGTCTACAAGGGCAGCGTGCGGGTCGGCGGTGACCGCTTCGACGACGCCATCATCAACTACATCCGGCGCAACTACGGCATGCTGATCGGCGAGCCCACCGCCGAGGGCATCAAGAAATACATCGGTTCGGCGTTCCCGGGTTCGGAAGTCAAGGAACTCGAGGTCAAGGGCCGCAACCTGTCGGAAGGCGTGCCGCGCAGCTTCACCATTTCCAGCAATGAAATCCTCGAAGCGCTCACGGATCCGCTGAACAACATCGTGAGCGCCGTGAAGAACGCGCTGGAGCAGACCCCGCCGGAGCTCGGCGCGGACATCGCCGAGCGCGGCATGATGCTGACTGGCGGCGGCGCGCTCCTGCGCGACCTCGATCGTCTGCTGGCCGAGGAAACCGGCCTGCCGGTGCTGGTCGCGGAAGACCCGTTGACCTGCGTGGTGCGCGGCTGCGGCATGGCGCTCGAGCGCATGGACCGGCTGGGCTCGATCTTCACCTCGGAATAGGCCCGCACAGTCTGCCTGCGCGCACGGGTCCCGCGAGCGGGGACAATAGGTGAGCCATGCCCCTAGGTACTCTTGACAGAACCCCTCCCCCCTTCTTCAAGCAGGGGCCGTCGGCGCTGTCCAAGCTGATGTTCTTCAGTGCCCTGGCGCTGTTCCTGATGGTCGCGGATACCCGCTTCAAGGTGACGCAGCCCGTGCGCGGCGCCATTGCCACCGCGCTGTACCCGGTGCAATGGCTGGTGCTGCGGCCGGTGCTGCTGGGGCGCAGCGCCAGCGAATACTTTGAGTCGCTGCAGGCCGCCCAGCGGGATGACGAGGCGGTGCGGCAAAAGCTCGTGCTGCAGTCGCTGCGCGCAAGCCAGGTCGAGCAGCTCACACTGGAGAACGACCGCCTGCGCAAGCTGCTGGACTTGCGCCAGCGCATCAGCACGCCGGCGCAGGCAGCCGAGGTGCTGTACGACGCGGCCGACCCCTATTCGCGCAAGATCATCATCGACAAGGGCTCGGTGCAGGGCATCCAGGCAGGCTCGCCCGTGCTCGACGAGGCGGGTGTGCTCGGCCAGGTCACACGGGTGCTGCCACTGCTCAGCGAGGTAACCCTGGTGATCGATCGCGACCAGGCCACGCCGGTCCTGAATACCCGCACCGGCGTGCGCGGCGTGGCGTTTGGCGACCCGGCGTCGCCGGGCGGCATGCTGGACCTGCGTTTCATGCCGGCGAACACCGATGTGGTGGCGGGCGATCTGCTCACCACCAGCGGGATCGACGGCGTGTACCCCGCGGGCCTGCCGGTGGCCCGGGTCACGAAGGTCGAACGCCGCGCCGATTCGCCGTTTGCACGCATTTACTGCGTGCCGCAGGCGCTGGTGAACGCGACGCGCAATGTGCTTGTGCTGGCACCGGTGTCGGCCGCGATGGCACCGCGCCCGGATTTTGGCCCCCAGCCAGCGTCCGCGAAAAAGAAGGGCGCCAGGAAATGAGGCGGTGGTGCGCGCGTACGCAGTGGGGGGTGGCGGCATGATCATGCGCCCGGGGCAGCAGTTGCTGCTGCCCGCCCGCAACTGGTTCATCTGGAGCAGCCTGGTCGCCGCGCTGCTGATCAACATGCTGCCGCTCGGGCGCGCGGCCTGGCGTCCGGATGTGCTGATGCTGCTGCTGCTGTTCTGGAGCGTGCACCAGCCGCAGCGCGTGGGCATCGGTTCCGCCTTCGCTTTCGGAGTCCTGATGGATGTGCAGCAGGCGGCCTTGCTGGGCCAGCACGCGCTCGCCTACACCGTGCTCAGCTTTTTCGCGATCACCATCCACCGGCGTCTGCTCTGGTTCAGCGTGCCGTCGCAGGCGCTGCAGGTGCTGCCGATCTTTGCCGCGGCGCATGCGATCGAGCTGGGGGTTCGCATGCTGGCCGGCGGCGTGTTTCCGGGCTGGTCGCTGCTGCTGGCGCCGCTGATCGAGGCCGCGCTGTGGCCGGTCATCACCGTGCTGCTGCTGGCCCCGCAGCGCCGCGCCCCCGATCGCGACAAGAACCGGCCGCTGTGAGCACCGGCGCCGGTCCCACCCCGACTGCGACACCATGACGGAGCTGCGCAACGTCGAGGCCGATCTGGCGCGCTTTCGCCGGCGCGTTCTGGTGGCCGCCCTGGTGGTGCTGGTGGCGTTCGGCCTGGTGGTGGCGCGGCTGGTGGTGCTGCAGGTCGCGCGCCACAGTGACCTGGCCGAGCAGGCCGAGAGCAACAGCACCGCGCTCGTGCCGATCGTGCCCACGCGAGGGCTGATCGAAGACCGCAACGGCATCGTGCTGGCCAACAACTATTCCGCCTACACGCTGGAGATCACGCCGTCCAAGGCCGGGCCGCTGGAGCAGACCATCGACGAACTGTCCAGGGTGGTCGAGATCACTCCGCGCGACCGCCGGCGTTTCAGGAAGCTGCTGGACGATTCCAAGAGCTTCGAGTCGCTGCCGATCCGCACCCGCCTGAGCGATGCCGAAGTGGCCCGTTTCGCGGCGCAGCGCTATCGCTTTCCGGGCGTCGAGGTGCGGGCCCGGCTGTTTCGCACCTACCCGTTCGGCGCGCTGGCGAGCCACGCGATCGGCTATGTCGGGCGCATCAACGCGGCCGAGAAGGAGCGCATCGAAGACTCGGACGATGCGGCGAACTACCGCGGCACCGACTACATCGGCAAGCTCGGGATAGAGCAAAGCTACGAAAAGCAGCTGCACGGCACCACGGGCGTGCAGGAGGTGGAGATCTCGGCCTCGGGGCGCGCGGTGCGCCAGCTTGCGAGCATTCCCGCGATACCGGGCGACACCATCAAGCTGTCGATCGATATCCGGCTGCAAAAGCTGGTGGAAGACCTGTTCGGCGACCGCCGCGGCGCACTGGTCGCCCTCGACCCCAGGACCGGCGAGGTGCTCGCGTTCGTGAGCAAGCCCGACTTCGACCCGAACATGTTCGTGGACGGCATCGACACGGAAGACTGGACGGCGCTGAACGACTCGCCCGACAAGCCGCTGCTGGACCGGGCGCTGCGCGGCACCTATCCGCCGGGCTCGACCTTCAAACCGTTCATGGCGATGGCAGCGCTGCAAACCGGCACGCGCACGCCGCAGCAGACCATCGCCGATCCGGGCTATTACATGTTTGCGGGGCACAAATTCCGCGACGACAAGCCGGGCGGACACGGGATCGTGGATATGCACAAGGCGATCGTGGAGTCGTGCGACACCTATTTCTACGGGGTTGCGCACGACCTGGGCGTGGACCGGATCCATGACCAGATCGCGCCCTATGGCCTGGGCCAGCTGACCGGCATCGATATTCCGGGCGAGGTGCGCGGCCTGCTGCCGTCCACCGCCTGGAAGCGCGCCGCGTACCGGGGCCGGCCGCAGCAGAAATGGTTCCCGGGGGACACCATCTCGCTCGGAATCGGACAGGGATACAACCATTTCACCATGCTGCAAATGGCCGTGGGCACGGCGGCCCTGGTGAACAACGGCCTGCGCATGAAGCCGCATATCGGCATGGAAGTGATCGGCCCGAACCACCAGGCCGAGCCCGCCGTGCGCGATGCCGGCGTCCAGATCGACGCGCTGCCCGCCAACCTCGCAGTGGTCAAGAACGCGATGGAAGGGGTCACCAGTCTTCCCGACGGCACGGCCTTTGCGCCGTTTCGCGGCGCGCCCTACACCAGCGGCGGCAAGACCGGAACCGCGCAGTTGGTGGACATCAAGGCGAACCAGAAATACAACGCCAGCAAGCTGAATGCGCGGCTGCGCGACAACGCCCTGTTCACGGCCTTTGCGCCGGCCGACCATCCGCAGATCGTGCTCGCGATCGTGGTGGAAAACGGTGGCTTCGGCGCGGAGTCGGCGGCACCGATCGCACGGCGCGTGTTCGACTACTGGTTGCTGCACGAGTACCCGAGCGCGCAGGACATCCTGGCCGTGCAAAAGGGTGAGGCGTCCGCGCCCATCGGCCAGCCGCGTCCCGTGGCGGACGTGCCCTGGCCGCCCAGCCCCACGCCCGGCGGCAGCGCCGACACGCCCGCGCCCGACCCGTTTCTTTTGCCCCCGCCAAGCCAACCGGCAACTTCAAAACCAATAGCTAGGAAGCGTTGATGGCAAAGGGTAAAGGACCCTTTTGATTGCAAAAAAATGAAAGGCGCCGGGGTCGCCGGCGCCTTTGGGTTTGCTGCCCTGCCGGGGCGGATAGGGCACCGGCATTGCGATATTGTCTCCTCGGCTCCTCGGGGAAACCGCCGATGGGCCGGTTTCCGAGTGCCACGACTTTAAGCGCTTCGTGCCGCCGCCGGGATCGGGATTTACCCTTCCGGGTTTAACCTGCATCCTGCGCGATCCACTGCGCGGCGCGCTCCGCGATCATCAGGGTGGGCGAATTGGTGTTGCCGCTGGTGATGGTGGGCATCACGCCCGCATCGACCACGCGCAGGCCGGTGATCCCGCGCACGCGCAGGCGCGCGTCCACCACGGCGTGGGGGTCGTCGGCCCGGCCCATTTTGGTGGTGCCGACGGGATGGAAGATGGTGGTGGCGATGTCGCCCGCCAGCTGCGCCAGTTCGGCGTCGCTCTGGAACTGCACGCCGGGCTTGTATTCCTGCGGCGCAAAGCGCGCCAGCGCGGGCTGCGCCACGATGCGGCGCGTCACGCGCAGCGAGTCGGCGGCGATCTGGCGGTCCTGCGACGTGCTCAGGTAGTTCGGGGCGATCGCCGGCGCATCCTCCGGGCGCGGGCTGCGGATCTGCACCGTGCCGCGGCTGGTGGGGTTCAGGTTGCAGACGCTCGCGGTGAACGCCGGGAAGTTGTGCAGCGGCTCGCCAAACGCATCCAGGCTCAGCGGCTGCACGTGGAACTGCAGGTTCGGCCACGCCTGGGCCGCGTCGCTGCGCGTGAAGGCGCCGAGCTGCGAGGGCGCCATGCTCATCGGTCCGGTTCGCTTCAAGGCGTATTCAAGCCCGATGCGGGCCTTGCCCCACAGCGAGTTGGCCATGGTGTTGAGGGTCTTCACGCCCTGCACCTTGAACACGGCGCGGATTTGCAGGTGGTCCTGCAGGTTCGCGCCGACGCCCGGCAGGTCGATCAGTACCGGCACGCCGGCGCGCTGCAGCAGTGCGGCCGGCCCGATGCCGGAGAGTTGCAGGATCTGCGGTGAGCCGATGCTGCCGGCGCACAGGATCACTTCGCGGCGGGCGGTGACAGTCACATTCTCCGCGCCGATACGCACCTGCGCGCCGGCGCAGCGCTGGCGGCCGTCGTTCCCGGCCTGAAACAGCAGGCGGCCGACCTGGGCCCGGGTCCACATCTCGAAGTTGGGCCGCCCGGCGCAGGTTGGACGCAAAAATGCCCTGGCGGCGTTCCAGCGCCAGCCGGCGCGCTGGTTCACCGCGAAGTAGCCCACCCCTTCATTGTTGCCGCGGTTGAAGTCGTCGGTTGCCGCGATGCCGGCCTGCTGCGCCGCCAGCGAGAACGCATCCAGAATGTCCCAGCGCAGGCGCTGCTTCTCCACGCGCCATTCGCCGCCTGCCTGCTGTTCGCGCAGCAACCGGTGGTACGGCGTTTGGGCGTCCTGCAACAATTCCGGCGTGGTGCCGCGGGCGCCATGCGCGGTGTCGGCGCCGCGGTAGTCGTCCTCGTGCAGCTTGAAGTAGGGCAGCACATTGGCCCAGGCCCAGGCGTTGTCGCCGGTCGCCTGCGCCCAGCCGTCATAGTCGCGCGCCTGCCCGCGCATGTAGATCATGCCGTTGATGCTGGAGCTGCCGCCCAGCGTCTTGCCGCGCGGGTAACGCAGCACGCGCCCGTTCAGACCCGCATCGGGCTCGGTGTTGTAGAGCCAGTCGGTGCGAGGATTCCCGATGCAGTACAGATAGCCGACCGGAATGTGGATCCAGTGGTAGTCGTCCTTGCGGCCGGCCTCGATCAGCAGCACGCGCTTTTTGGCATCGGCGCTGAGGCGGTTCGCGAGCAGGCAGCCGGCGGTGCCGGCGCCCACGATGATGTAGTCGAAAGCGGTGTCGCTCATCGATTCACTTCGGCGTCGGCATGGCAAACTCCGCGCCCTTGCCAATGCTCTCGGGCCAGCGCTGCATGATGGACTTTTGCTTGGTGTAGAAGCGCACCCCCTCTTCGCCATAGGCATGCGTGTCGCCGAACAGGCTGCGTTTCCAGCCGCCGAAGCCGTGCCAGGCCATCGGCACCGGGATCGGCACGTTGATGCCGACCATGCCCACCTGGATGCGCCGCGCAAACTCGCGCGCCACATGGCCGTCGCGTGTGAAGCACGATACGCCGTTGCCGAACTCGTGCGCGTTGATCAGATCGACCGCCGCGCCGAAGTCCTTGACCCGCACGCAGCCCAGCACCGGCCCGAAGATCTCTTCCTTGTAGATGCGCATTTCGGGCTTGACATGGTCGAACAGCGTGCCGCCCATCCAGAAGCCCTTGTCGCAGCCCTTGCCGGCGTCCGCGCCGCGAAAGCCGCGACCGTCAAATACCAGTTGGGCGCCCTCGCTGACGCCCAGTTCGATATAGCCGCTGATGCGCGCATGCGCCGCCGCGGTCACGATCGGGCCCATCTCGGCATCCAGCGCCGTGCCGTTCTTGATCTTGAGTGTCTTCGCGCGCTCGGCCAGCCGCGGCACCAACTGGTCGGCGACATCGCCCACCAGCACCGCGACGCTGATCGCCATGCAGCGCTCGCCGGCGGAGCCGTAGGCCGAGCCGATCAGCGCATCGACGGCCTGATCCAGATCGGCGTCGGGCATAACGACCATGTGGTTCTTGGCGCCGCCCAGCGCCTGCACGCGCTTGCCGTGGCGTGCGCCGGTTTCGTAGATGTAGTTGGCGATCGGCGTCGAGCCGACGAAGGACACGGCCATCACGTCCGGGTGCTCCAGCAGCGCATCCACCGCTTCCTTGTCGCCCTGTACGACGCTGAACACACCGTCCGGCAGGCCGGCCTTTTTCAGCAGCGCCGCGACCAGCAGCGAGGCGCTCGGGTCGATCGGACTGGGCTTGAGGATGAAGCAGTTGCCCGCCGCCAGTGCCACCGGGAACATCCACATCGGCACCATCACGGGAAAGTTGAAGGGCGTGATGCCGGCCACCACGCCCAGCGGCTGGCGGAGCGTCCAGTTGTCCATGCCGCCCGAGACCTGGTCCGTGAAATCGCCCTTGAGCAGTTGCGGAATGCCGCAGGCAAATTCCACCACGTCGATACCGCGCGAGACCTCGCCCTGTGCGTCGGTGAAGACCTTGCCGTGCTCGGCCGTGATCAGATGCGCGAGTTCGTCCCGGTGCGCATTCAGCAGCTCCAGGAACCTGAACAGCACGCGAGCGCGGCGCAGCGGCGGCGTGTCGGCCCAGGCCGGAAAGGCGGCGCGTGCGGCCGCCACCGCCTTGTCCACGTCGCCGCGGCTGGCCATGGCGACGCGACCGGTAACCGCGCCGGTGGCGGGGTTGAACACGTCCTGCGCGCGCCCCGAGGTGCCGGCCACCACGTGGCCGCCAATGTAATGGTCGATAGTTGCGGTGCTCATGATGAATCTCCTGGTTGTTGGGAAGGGTCTCGCCCCTGTGCGCGACCCCTCGAGCCCCCAAACTTTACGCGCCTTTGGCCCAGGCGCGCGTGCCAGGAGACAGGCGACCCTACTTGCTCATTTCATCCTTGCCCATCTTGTCTTTACCCATGGCGTCCTTGCCCATGTGGTCTTTGCCCATCGCATCCTTCGCCATGTGATCTTTCCCCATGGCATCTTTCGCCATCGGCTTCTTCATGTGGTCCTTGGCCATGCTGTCCTTCGTCATGGCGCCGTGGCTCATGGCGTCCTTGCCCATCATGTCGTCCTTTTTCATCGCGTCCTGCGCCATGGCGCTGGCGCCGATCAGCAGGATGCAGCCGGACAGGAGGGCGGTGGTGAGTGCTTTCATGGTGATTTCCTTTGAGTTGAGTGAGTGAAAAAGTGGCAGAAATGCCGTTGCCGCAGGGCCTCTGAGTTGCGCTCAGCTGCCCCCGAACCAGTTGTAGCCCTGGTCTTCCCAGTAGCCGCCAGGGTAGGTGTTGGTGACGAAGATCGCCTTGATGTATTTCGGGTTCTTGTAGCCCAGCTTGGTGGGCATGCGCAGCTTCATCGGGAAGCCGTACTTGGGCGGCAAGATCTGGCCGTCATAGGTCAGCGACAGCTGCGTTTGCGGGTGCAACGCGGTGGGCATGTCGATGCTGGTGTAGTAGTCGTCCGCGCACATGAATCCGACATATTTGGCCGTCAGGTCGGCGCCGACGCGGCGCAGAAAGCTTGCAAACGGCACGCCGCCCCAGCGCCCAATGGCGCTCCAGCCCTCGACGCAGATGTGGCGCGTGATCTGGTCGACCTGCGGCATGGCGTGCAGTTCGGCCAGCGTCCAGCGGTGCTTGTCGGCCACCAGCCCCGAGACTTCGAGCCGGAAACTGTCCCCGTCCACGTGGCGCACCTGGTCTTCCGTGTAATAGGCGTTGAACGGGAACGGGCGCGTGATCATTGATTCGGGGTAGGTCGGCGCGAGCCGGTTCGGATCGAACAGCCAGGCCTGTACGTCGTCGTTGAAGCGCGAGACCCGGGTCAGGGCCGCGTCCACGCTCGCGTTGTCGGACAGCGAGCAGCCGGTCAGCATGGACAGGCCGCCCAGCGTGAGCGAGCGCCGCAGGAAGTCGCGCCGGCCCGTCCGCACGAGGCGTGCCGTGGCGTCCTTGAGAATGGCGTCGCCATTGCGCGCGAGGAAGGGGGAAGTTTGGATTGGCACAGTGTTCTCCCGGGTGTTCAGCGGCCGCGGATCATGTGCACCAGCGTGCGTGGCACCAGTGCCACCATCGTGAGATGCACCAGCACGAAGGCGACGAGCAGCGCCATGGCCAGAAAGTGAATGCGGCGCGCGACCTCGAAGCCGCCCAGCAGTTCGCGCAGCAGCGGAAACTGCACGGATTTGAAAAGCACCAGCCCCGAAAGCACCAGCAGCAGGATGTCCAGCATGACGAACAGATAGGCCAGGCGCTGCACCATGTTGTAGTGACGCGGGTCGGCGTGCGCCAGCTTGCCGGTCAAGGCGGCGCGAAGATCGGCGATCAGTGCCCGCGGCGACAGCGGGAAAAACTTGCGCCACAGCCGTCCGGTGCCGATGTTGAGCGCCAGGTACAGCAGGCCGTTGAGGCCCAGCACCCACATTGCCGCGAAGTGCCACTGGATGGCGCCGCCGAGCCAGCCGCCGAGCGTGATGGCGGTCGGAATCTCGAAGCCCATGAAGCCGGTCGCGTCATAAATGCGCCAGCCGCTCATCACCAGTGTGACGACCGCGAGGGCGTTGATCCAGTGCATGGCGCGCAGCCAGCCAGGGTGAATGATGTGCGTGTTCGCGCGCATGACCGTCTCCTGTTCATCGGTCCAAGGCGCGGTAGCGCTTTGGTTTTGCAATGACGGGTAGTCGGGCCGCGGCGCGGATTCTTACAGCGCAGGCTGGTTTTATTTGCCCGTTCCGTGCAAAACGGCGCCGTCGTGTCGCCGCGACGACGGGCAGAGCAAAGGAATGCGGGTCGTGTTCAGAGCTTTTGCAGCGCGCGCGCCATATCAGCCTTGAGGTCGTCGATATGTTCGACCCCGACCGACATGCGCACGAAGTTGGGCGCGATGTGGGCGGCCTGCATCTGCGCCTCGTTCATGGTGCCGGCCCACATGGCGGCGGTGTGCACGATCAGCGAATCGACGCCGCCCAGGCTCACGGCGTGGGTCACCAGTTCGAGCGAGGCCACGAAGCGGCTGGTGGCCTCGAAGTTGCCGCGCACCGCAAACGCGATCACTGCGCCGTAGCCCGTCATCTGGCGTTGGGCCAGCGCGTGCTGCGGGTGGCTTTCCAGCCCCGGGTAGAACACCTGCTCGACCTGTGGCTGGGCCTCCAGCCACCGCGCCAGCGCCAGCGCGTTGGCGTTGATGCGCTGCACGCGCAGTGGCAGGGTGCGCAGGCCGCGCAGCAGCAACCAGGCGTCCATCGGCGACAGCACCGCGCCCAGCGTGGTGTGCATGCGCCAGATTTTTTCGGCCTGCTCGGCCGAGCAGCACACGGCGCCGGCCGTCAGGTCGTGGTGGCCGCCGAGGTATTTGGTCGCGCTGTGCAGCACGATGTCGATGCCCAGCGCATGCGGCTGCTGGTTCAGCGGCGAGGCGAAGGTGTTGTCGGCCACCGTCAGGATGCCGCGCGGCCTCGCGAGCGCCGCCACGGCGGCCAGGTCGGTCAGCACCAGCGTCGGGTTCACCGGGCTCTCCAGCATGATGAGCCGGGTGTCGGGCCGGATGGCGGCTTCGATCGCGGCCACGTCGGCCTGCTCGACGATGCTGACCTGCACGCCAAAGCGCACCAGCACCTCCTCGAACAGCTTGGTGGTGCTCATGTAATGGCGGCCCTGCGCGATCACGTGGTCGCCCGCCGCTACCTGCGCCAGCACCGTGGTGCTGATCGCCGCCATGCCGGAGCTGGTCAGCAGCGCGGTTTCGGTCCCTTCGAGTTTTGCCAGGATGGCCGCCACATGTTCGTGCGTGGGGTTGCCGTAGCGCGTGTAGAAACCCGGGTGGCGCGGCACGTTCGCCATCTCGGCGAAGGTCTGCGGGTCGTCGGCCTTGAAGGTGGCCGAATAGTGGATGGGCGCGACCAGCGCCGAATCGATCGAGAGGCCGGCATCGCCATGCAGCACGCGGGTTTCATCGTGCCACTCAGCGTCGGCGGAGTGACCGGAAGACGGGGTATTTTTCATGCGGGATGTATTTGGGACAGGCGGCGCCGGGACCTTGGCCCGCCTCGCGCAAGTCTAAGGGTTCGCAGGCAGGCCAGAGGGGAGCGCGGTTACTGGCAGTGCCTGGCAACGCGCTACCATGGCAGGCCCAGCACTTCGGAGCGCGCTGCATCGATGGAAGAGCCGAACCCCCGCGTCATACGGCAGGACACGCCCCAGGGGCCGTGCGCCGTGCTGGCCGGCCGCTGGACGGCGGCGCAACTGGCCGGCGCGAGCGCCTGGCGCGGCGTCTGGAGCGACCTGCAGGCGCTGCCCGCCGCCGCGGCATCCGGTGCCCTGCTGGGCTGGAACCTGCGCGGGTTGCAGCAGTTCGACCATGTCGGCGCCCAGTTGCTGTGGAACCATTGGGGCCGGCAGTGGCCGCAGCGGCTCGACACCACGCCAGACCAGCGCGCCGTGCTCGAGCGCGTGGCCCGGTTCACCGGCGCGCCGCCGGCACCGGTGCGGCGCACGCTCTGGCAGGATTTCCTGGCCTTGGGCGGCTGGGTGTTCCGGGTGCTCGAGCGCGGCCAGGACCTGACGCGGCTGATCGGCCAGTTGGCGCTCGATATGCTGCGGCTGCTGCGCGCGCCGCGCCGCGGCCCATGGCGCGACCTGTCCGGGCACCTGTACAGCATGGGCGCGCAGGCGCTGCCGATCACCGCGCTGGTCGGGTTCCTGATCGGCGTGGTGCTGGCCTATCTGAGCGCGCAGCAGTTGCGTCAGTTCGGCGCCGACGCCTTCATCGTGAACATGCTGGGCATTGCGCTGATTCGCGAGCTCGGGCCGGTGCTGGCCGCGATCCTGGTGGCCGGGCGCTCCGGCTCGGCGATCACCGCGCAGATCGGCGTCATGCGCGTCACCGAGGAGCTCGACGCCATGCGCGTGCTGGGAATCGGACACGGTTTCCGGCTGGTGCTGCCGCGCGCCCTGGCGCTGGCCCTGGTGATGCCGCTGATCAGTGTCTGGACCACGCTGGCCGCGCTCGTCGGCGGCATGCTGGCGGCCGACGCGACGCTGGGCGTGACGCCGGCCTACTTCGTGCAGGCCCTGCCCGGCGCGGTGGATGTCGCCAACCTGACGCTCGCGGTGGGCAAGTCGGTGGTGTTCGGCGTGCTGATTGCGCTGATTGGGTGCCACTTCGGGTTGCGCGTGCAGCCCAATACCGAGAGCCTGGGGCGCGGCACCACGGCCTCGGTCGTAGCGTCGATCACCATGGTGATCCTGGTCGATGCGCTGTTCGCCGTGGTGTTCAGGAGCGTCGGCATATGAGCGCCGGGCCTGGGGACGACGTGATCGTTGCGGTCGACAAGCTCTGGACCGTGTTTGGTTCCGCAGAACACCCCGTGGTGATTCATCAGGATCTGGATTTGCGCGTGCGCCGCGGCGAAATCGTCTCGCTGGTGGGAGGGTCGGGCAGCGGCAAGACCACCTTGCTGCGGCAAATCCTGGGGCTGGACGTGCCGGCCCGCGGCGACGTCCGCGTGCTGGGCGAGCCGGCGTCCGACCTGGGCGGGCGCAACGCATCCAGCCGCGTCGGCATGCTGTTTCAGCAGGGCGCGCTGTTCTCGGCCTTCAACGTTCTGGACAACGTCGCATTTGCGCTGCGCGAACTGGGCACCTTGCCCGACCCGTTGATACGCGATGCCGCGCTGGTCAAGCTGCAGATGGTGGGCCTGGGCGCGCGCGACGCCATCAAGATGCCGAGCGACCTGTCCGGTGGCATGATCAAGCGGGTCGCGCTGGCCCGCGCGCTCATCATGGACCCCCCCTTGCTGCTGCTGGACGAGCCCACCGCGGGGCTGGATCCGCAAGGCGCGGACAGTTTCTGCACGCTGCTGGGCCAGTTGCACCGGGAGATGGGATTGACCGCGGTGATGGTCACGCACGACCTGGACACGGTGTTTGAGCTCAGCACCCGTGTCGCGGTGCTGGCCGAGAAGCAGATCATCGTGGACGGCCCGGTGTCCGAGGTGGTCGCGTTCGACCATCCGTTCATCCGGGAATTCTTTCTGGGTCAGCGCGGCCGCCGCGCGATGGCGGCGCTGCCCGAATCCGGGGCAGCAGCGCCTGCCGTGTAGAAGGAGAGTCGATCATGGAAAACAAGGCCCATGCGCTGGCCGCCGGCACATTTGTGCTGCTGGTCACCGCGCTGCTGGTGGCGCTGGCGTGGTGGCTGATGCGCGACCAGCAGGTGTTTCGCGTCTACGAGATCTCGACCCGCGAGGGCCTGAACGGACTGCAGGTGCAGGCGCCGGTGCGCTACCGCGGCATCAGCGTGGGCAAGGTCACCTACATCGGGTTCGATCCGCAGGTCAAGGGAAATGCGCTGCTGCGCATCGCCGTCGAGGAGGACGCACCGATTACCCGGTCCACCTACGCTACGCTGGGCTTTCAGGGCATCACGGGGCTGGGCTTTGTCCAGCTCGACGACAACGGCAAGTCGAGCCAGCCGATCGCCCCGGTGCAAGACGGCGGTTACCCGCGCATTCCGCTGCGTCCCAATTTGCTCAGCAGCCTGTCGGACCAGGGCGCGAGCATGCTGCGCGAGGTGGAAGAAACCACGAAGCGCGTGAACCTGCTGTTTGCCCCCGAAAACCAGCAAGCCCTGATCGACACCGTGACCCGCCTCGGCCAGGCGGCCGATGCCATCAACCGGCTGGCCACCCGCGTGGACAGCACCCTGACGCAGCGCGTCGATCCGGCGCTCGCCGCGCTGCCGGGACTGGCGGATGCGACCCGCAAGACGCTGCAGTCGCTGCAGGCCACGTCGAACGACTTCGGCCAGATCGCGCGGCGTGCGAACGAGCAGGGCGGCGTGATGGACCAACTCGCCACCGGCGGGCGGGCGCTGACGCAGGCCGCCGCCACGCTGAATGGCGGCACCCTGCCGCGTGTGAGCCGCGCCGGTGAAGAGGTCTCGCGCACCGCCCGCCAGGTCACGCGCAGCGTACGCGCGATCGGCGACAACCCGCAGTCGCTGATCTTCGGCAGCGGCGCTGTGCAGCCGGGCCCGGGCGAGGCGGGGTTTGTGGCGCCCCCGGCTGCGAAGTAAGGGAATCGGGATCGGAGTTAGCTATGAAATATAAAGCAAACTATTCATACTCATCAACGGCAAAAGCCCTCTTTTGTTTGTTGATCGCGCTGACGCTCGGGGGTTGCGCGTTCGTGCACCGGCCGGTCAACGCCGAGTCCTACGACTTCGGCCCGCAGCCTTTGACGGCGGCGCCCGCGGCCGCTGCGGCGCAGGAGTTGCCGCCGCTGGCGCTGGCGGACGTGGACACCAGTCAGGCGCTGGACGGCCGCGGCATGCTGTACCGGCTGGGTTATGCCGATGCGCGGCAATTGCGCCCCTATGCCCATGCGCGCTGGAGTGCGCCGCCCGCGCAGCTGGTGCGCCAGCGCCTGCGCGAGGTTCTTGGCCAGCAACGCACCGTGGTGGACGCGGGCACCGGCACCGTGCCGCTGCTGCTTCGCGTTCATCTGCAGGAGTTCAGCCAGCAATTCGCGTCGCCGACGCAAAGCAGCGGCGTGATCCGCGTGCTGGCCACGCTCAGCCGGATGACCCCGGCCGGCGAGTTGCCCGTCGCACAGCGTACCGTGGAGGTGCGCCGCCCGGCCCCCAGCGCCGATGCGCCCGGCGGTGTCCAGGCGCTGGCCGCCGCCACCGACGCCGCGGCGCAGGAACTGGCCCGGTGGCTGGCGCCGCTGCGCTGATCACGGCCACCTTACGTGAGGTGTCCCAGCACCGGAAACAGCTTGCGCAGGCCATCGGCCATAAGTTCAACCGACAGCGCCGCCAGGATCAGGCCCATCAGGCGCGTCATGATGCTGATGCCGGTCTTGCCGAGGAAGCGGGAAATCGGCTGGGCCAGCGCGAAACACAACGCGGTGACCAGTCCGATCATGACGCCATAGCCGACCAGCACCAGCACCTGCAGGAAGTTGTGCGCCTTGTCGGCATAGATCACCACCGTGGACATGGTGGCCGGCCCGGTCAGCAGCGGAATCGTCAGCGGTACCACGGCAATGCTCGCGCCCACGGCCGCGCGCTCGGCCGCGTGGCTGAGTTCGGTGGGCGTGGATTTGGCCTCGGCCGGCTGCGCGTTCAGCATGGAGAGCGACGAGGTCAGCAGCAGCATGCCGCCGCCGACCTGAAAGCTGGCCAGCGAGATGTTGAAGAACTGGAGTATCTGCAGGCCCAGCAGCGCGCCGACGGCAATCACGACGAAGGCGCTGAATGACGAGATCCAGATCGTGCGCTGGCGCTGCCTGCGCCCGAACCCCTGCGTGTAGTGGATGAAAAACGGCACGACCGCCAGCGGATTGACGATGGCCAGCAAGGCGACCAGCGGTTTGATGTCCAGCGTCATCAGCGTGCTCCCGAGACGTCGAGCAGGGACATGGTGGTGTAGCTCGCGGCATCCGACAGCAGCCAGACGATGGCCTGCGCCACCTCGTCGGCGCTGCCGCCGCGCCGCATCGGCACCTGGTGCACCAACTCGCGCACGCGCTCCGGCAGGCCGCCCGAGGCATGAATCTCCGTCTCGATCAGGCCCGGGCGTACGGCGTTGACACGGATGCCCTCGGCCGCGACTTCCTTCGCCAGGCCGATCGTGAAGGTGTCGATCGCGCCCTTGCTCGCCGCGTAATCGACATACTGCGCCGGTGAGCCCAGCCGGGCGGCCGCGCTGGAGACGTTCACGATCGCGCCGCCGCTGCCGCCATGTTTCGTGCTCATGCGCCGAACCGCCTCGCGCGCGCACAGAAAAGACCCGATGACGTTGATGTCGAACATGCGCTTGAGCCGCGCCGCGCTCATCTCGTCGACCCGCGCCGCCAGGTCGACCACGCCGGCGTTGTTCACCAGCGCGCACAGGCGCCCGAGGCTCGCGTCGATGGCGGCGAACATCGCCAGCACCTGGTCTTCCCGTGCCACGTCGGCCTGCAGCGCCAGCGCCTGGCCGCCGCCGGCGCGGATCTGGCGCACCACCTCGTCGGCAGCCTCGGGATGGGCGGTGTAGTTGACGGCCACCGCATAGCCCTGGCGCGCCGCCAGCAGCGCGGTGGCGGCGCCAATGCCGCGGCTGCCGCCGGTAATCAGTAAAACCCTGTCCAAAGCCCGCCTCCTGCAGAAAAGTCGCGTCTCGGCTACAAACCAGTATCCGTATTACAGCATCACGGCACGAGGAGATCGAATTGGGCCACCGCGTCGACTATTACTTTGCCCCGCAAAGCCCCTGGACTTACCTGGGCCACCCGCGTTTTGTGGCGATGACCCGCGCCGCCGCGGCGACGGTGCGCGTGTTGCCGGTGGACCTGGGCCAGGTGTTCCCGGTCTCGGGCGGGCTGCCGCTGAGCAAGCGCGCACCGCAGCGCCAGGCGTATCGGTTGCTGGAGCTGCAGCGCTTTTCCGATCTGTTGGCGCTGCCGCTGCAGGTCAAACCCAGGTACTTTCCGGTTTCCAGCGACGACGCGGCGCGCCTGATCGTTGCGGTGGACCGGCACGACGGCACCGAGGCCGCGCTCCAGATCGCGGGCGCCGTGTTCGCGGCCGTGTGGGCGCAAGAGCGCGATATCGCCGACGAAAAGGTGCTGGCGCAATTGCTGGCCGAGCAGGGGTTGAACCCGGCGCGGCTGGAGCAGTCGCACAGCCAGGCGGTGCACGAACGCTACGACGCCAACACGCAGCAGGCGATCGACGCCGGCATCTTCGGCGCGCCCAGCTTTGTCGTCGACGGCGAGATGTTCTGGGGCCAGGACCGGCTGGATTTTGTCGGGCGGAAATTGCAGGCATGAGCAGGAAGGGGCGAGCACGCGGGTAAAGTGCGGTCGGCGCATCGTGGCAAGCCCGGGCAAATCAACTGAACCAAGGAGCATGGAAATGGGGCAATGGATCGAACTCAAGGCGGCGGACGGATTTGTCTTTCCCGCCTACCTGGCAAAGCCTGTGGGCCAGGTCAGAGGCGGCGTGGTGGTGCTGCAGGAAATCTTCGGCGTGAATTCGCATATCCGCGCGGTGGCCGACGGCTATGCCGCCGACGGCTACCTGGCGGTCGCGCCGGCCACCTTTCACCGGGTCAAGGCGGGCGTGGAACTGGGCTACACGGCCGAGGACATCACGGCCGGCGCGGCGCTCAAGGCCGCCGTGGAGGGCCTGCCCGCACCCGGTGTCCTGCCCGACATCCAGGCCGCCATCGACCATGCAAAGCAGGCCGGCAAGGTCGGCGTGCTGGGCTATTGCTGGGGCGGCCTGCTCACGTGGCGCTCGGCCTGCCTGCTCAAAGGCCTCGCCGCTGCCGTGCCGTATTACGGCGGCGGCATGACGGGCGCGGCCGAGGCGGCGCGGGTGCCGCAGGTGCCGGTGCTCGCGCATTTCGGCGAGCAGGACCATTCGATTCCGGTTGAGACCGCGCGCGCCTTTGCCAAGGCCCAGCCCGGCGTCGAAGTGCAAATCTATGCAGCAAGCCATGGCTTCAATTGCGACCAGCGCGGCGCCTACAACGCCGCCGCCAGTGCGCTGGCGCGCACGCGCACGCTGGCGTTCCTGGCCCGGCATCTGGGCTGAGGCCGCATGATCCAGCTGCACTACTACCCCAGCACGGCGAGCATGGCGCCGCACATCCTGCTGGAGGAAATCGGCGCGCCGTTCGAGCTGGTGCTGGTGGATCGCGCGCAGGGCGTGCACAAGACGCAGCAATACCTGCAACTCAATCCGAACGGCCTGATTCCCAGCCTGACGCAGGGCGATCTGGTGCTGTACGAATCCGCCGCGATCTGTCTGCATCTGTGCGACAGCCACCCGCAGGCCGGCCTCGCCCCGCCCATCGGCACCTTGCTGCGCGCCCACTTCTACAAGTGGCTGATCTGGCTGACCAACACGCTGCAGGCCACGCTGATCGTCTATTTTTATCCCGAGCGCTGGGTGAATGCCGGTCATGGCGACGCAGTGGCCCAGGTGCAGGCGCACGCCGGGTCCAGGGTGCGGGTGCTGCTGGACCTGCTCGAGCGCGAGCTGGCGCACCGGGGTCCTTGGCTGCTCGGGGATCGCTACAGCGCGATCGACGCGTACGCACTGATGCTGTGCCGCTGGACCCGCAACTTCGAGCAACCCGCGCGTTCGCGCGCGCATCTGGGGCCGTACCTGCAGCGCGTGCTGGAGCGCCCCGCCGTGCGGCGCGCGTTCGCGACCGAGCAGATTGGCCAGCCCTGGGTGTAGGCGGCGGACAGGCGAGCTGGCAAACTACTGATCAAATCTCAAGCGAGTCCATACCAGGTATGGGAAATCCGCTATAACTTTATTGAATTCAGTCAGCGCGCCAGCAGGCGGGCCGCCTCCAGTGCGAAGTAGGTCAGCACACCGTCGGCGCCCGCGCGCTTGAAGGCCAGCAGGCTCTCCAGCATCACCGCGTCGTGATCGAGCCAGCCGTTCTGCGCTGCGGCTTTCAGCATCGCGTATTCGCCGCTGACCTGATACGCGAAGGTCGGCATGCGAAATTCGTCCTTCACGCGGCGCAGCATGTCCAGGTACGGCATGCCGGGCTTCACCATCACCATGTCGGCGCCCTCGGCGATGTCCAGCGCGACTTCGCGCAGCGCCTCGTCGCTGTTGCCCGGGTCCATCTGGTAGCTTTTCTTGTCCGCCCGGCCCAGGGTGGCGGCCGAACCCAGTGCGTCGCGGAACGGGCCGTAAAAGGCGCTCGCGTACTTGGCGCTGTACGCCATGATGCGCGTGTGAATATGCTGGCGCTGCTCCAGCGCGCGCCGGATCGCGCCGATACGCCCATCCATCATGTCGCTGGGCGCCACAATGTCCACGCCAGCATCAGCCTGAGTGAGTGCCTGCTTCACAAGTATTTCAACGGTCTCATCGTTCAGGATGTAGCCGCTCGCGTCCAGCACGCCGTCCTGTCCGTGGCTCGTGAAGGGGTCTAGCGCCACGTCGGTCATCACGCCGAGTTCGGGCAGGCGTGCTTTCAGTTCGCGCACCACGCGCGGTACCAGGCCGTCCGGGTTGCAGGCTTCGCTGCCGTTGGGCGTCTTCAGTTTCGGGTCGATCACCGGGAACAGGGCCAGCACCGGGATGCCGAGCTTCACGCATTCTTCGGCCACCGGCAGCAGCCGATCCAGGCTCAGGCGGTCCACGCCCGGCATCGAGGCCACGGCCTCGCAGCGATGCTTTCCGTCCAGCACGAACACCGGGTAGATCAGGTCATGCGTGCCGAGCGCGTGCTCGCGCACGAGGTTGCGCGTGAACGCGTCGCGGCGCAGGCGCCGGGGCCGGCCAATGGGGTAGGGAGCATAAGGAGTCATGGCCAAAATTGTGCCTGAATCGGGTATGGGTGGAACCGGGCCTGAAATTAATGAGTATTAAAGTACTACATATTGCGCATCCTGTTTGCAACATGTCACAAATAGTTCGTGAAGTTTCTTGTAATCAACAGGCGGCCTTGTTAAATTTCAGCCGGGCAGTTCGCTGCTCCCCGCTTTTCCTCCCTGAGCGGGCGCCTCAATGTGTGACAGCAAAAAGGCTTAACCACCCGGCCCTGGCGCCGGGTTTTTTTTGCCCCGCGGGCGGCGGGCGGCGGTTTACCCTGCGGCACTACACTGCGCCCATGCTCTGGGTCAAATCGCTGCACATCGTTTTTGTAATCAGCTGGTTCGCCGGTCTGTTTTATCTTCCCCGCATTTTCGTGAATCTGGCGATGGTGCCCGCGCAGTCGCTGGCCGAACGGGACCGGCTGCTGTTGATGGCGCGCAAGCTGCTGCGCTTTACCACGATGCTGGCCGTGCCGGCGCTGCTGCTGGGCCTTTGGCTGTGGCTGGGTTTCGGCATTGGCCGCGGCCCGGGGAACGGCTGGCTGCACGCCAAGCTGGTGCTGGTGCTGCTGGTGATCGGCTATCACCATGTTTGCGCGCGTCTGCTGCGCCAGTTCGAGGCGAACCGCAACACGCGCAGCCACGTCTGGTTCCGCTGGTTCAACGAGATTCCGGTGCTGCTGCTGCTCGTGATCGTGGTGCTGGTCGTGGTCAAGCCGTTCTGAGCCGGGCATGGCAAAGCCCAAAACCTCGGCCTGGCCGCTCGCGCTCGCCTACACGGTGCTGATCCTGTATGCCAGCCTGTATCCGTTTTCCGACTGGCGCGACCAGGGCATCGTGCCATGGTTCTACCTGACGGCCCCGTTGCCCAAATACTGGACCTGGTTCGACGTGATCTCGAACGTGCTGGGTTACGCGCCGCTCGGCTTCCTGTATGCGCTGAGCGCCATGCGCAGCGGGGGCCCATGGCGCAGCGTGCATGCGGTGTTGCTGGCGTCCGTGGCGGCCGGCCTGCTCTCGATGACGATGGAAGGGTTGCAAAGCTACCTGCCGGTGCGGGTGCCGTCGAACGTCGATCTCATGTTGAATTTCCTGGGCGCCTGGTTGGGCGCGGTGACGGCCTACACGCTGGAGAAGCTTGGCGCGATCGATCACTGGGGCCGGTTCCGCGCGCGCTGGTTCGTGCGGGATGCGCGGGGCGCGCTGGTATTGCTGGCGCTGTGGCCCGTGGCGCTGCTGTTTCCCACGCCGGTGCCGTTTGGCCTGGGGCAGGTGATGGAACGGCTGGAGGCCGCGCTGGCCGATGCCTTGCAGGGCACGCCGTTTCTGGCCTGGCTGCCCGTGCGGGATATTGAACTGCAGCCACTGCTGCCCTTCGCGGGGCTGCTGTGCGCATTGTTGGGCGTGCTGATTCCGTATCTGCTCGGCTACTGCATCATTCCGTCGAAACGGCGCCGCGCGCTGTTCATGGCGGGCACCATCGCGGTCGGCATTGGCGCCACGGCGCTTTCCGATGCCCTGAGCTATGGCCCGTCGCATGCCTGGGGCTGGTTTCGCCTGCCCGTGCAGGTGGGGCTGGCGGCCGCCGTCCTGTTCGGTCTCGCGCTGGTGGCGTTGCCGCGGCGTGCCTGCGCCGCGCTGCTGTTGCTCGCGCTGGCGCTGCAGCTGGCCCTGCTGAATCAGGCGCCGGCCAGCAACTATTTTTCGCAAACCCTGCAGACCTGGGAGCAGGGGAAATTCATCCGCTTTCACGGTTTCATCCAGTGGCTGGGCTGGGCCTGGCCCTTTGCCGCGCTCATCTATGTGCTGGTGCGGGTCTCCCGGCCCGACCCCGAACCCTAAAATGGCGACATGAACCCCGCCGCTCCCGTCGCTGCCGAAACCCCGGCCTCCTATTACGAACGCCATATCTTCTTTTGCCTGAACGAGCGCAAGAACGGCGAAAACTGCTGCGCTCAGCATGGCGCCCAGCAGGCTTTCGACCATTGCAAGGCGCTGGTCAAGGCGGCCGGGCTGGCGGGGCCGGGCCGGGTGCGCGTCAACAAATCGGGCTGCCTGGACCGATGCGCGGCGGGCCCCGTGGTGGTGGTCTACCCCGAGGCGGTCTGGTACAGCTATGTGGACCAGAGCGATATCGACGAGATTGTCGAATCGCACCTTAAAAACGGCCGCGTGGTGGAGCGCCTGCGGGTACCGCCGCACCTGGGGCGCTGATACCGGTTGCATACCAGAATATTAGTGTTTTTGGCTTTTGCCGTTATTGATATTAAATAGTCAGCTATTTAATTTGTAGTACACCAGTGAATTCATCAACGCACCAACTGTCGCTCGCGGGCCCCGCGGGCGCCATCGAGGCGGTGCGCGACGAGCCGGCGCCGGGCCAGCCGGCGCGCGGCGTGGCGGTCATCGCGCATCCGCACCCGCTGTTCGGCGGCACCATGGACAACAAGGTGGTGCAAACCCTGGCGCGTGCCTTTACGCAGTGCGGCTGGAGCGCCGTGCGCTTCAACTTTCGCGGCGTGGGCGCGAGTGCCGGTGTGCACGACGAAGGCCATGGCGAAACCGACGATCTGCTGGAAGTGCTGCGGCAAGTGGCGCCCACGGGGCCGCTCGCGCTGGCCGGGTTTTCCTTTGGCTCGTTCGTGGCGAGCCGCGCGCTGGCCGCGCTGTGGGATGCACGCCCGGTGGAAAAAATCGTGCTGGTGGGCACGGCCGCGGCCCGCTTCGACGTGGCCGGCCTGCCCCTGGACGCGCACCCGCGCACCCTGGTGATTCACGGCGAGCAGGACGACACCGTGCCGCTGTCCGCCGTGTTCGACTGGGCGCGGCCCCAGTCACTTCCTGTCACAGTCATTCCGGGCGGCAGTCACTTCTTTCACGGACAATTGCCGCTGCTGAAGAATTTGGTTGTGCGGCACCTGCAGTCTTGAAACTTTGCCGGGCCGATCGCAATCCCACAGCGGCAAATTCTGTCTCGTCCCCAAACGGCCCTCACCCCCACTCTCACCGTCATTCATGAATCGCCTTACGTCCCCGCTTCGCGCCCTTGTATTTGCCTTCGCCTTCGCGCCCTTGGGCCTGCTGGCCGCCACGTCCAGGCCAGCGCCCGTGGCCACCGTCACACCCGCCGCCGCGCCCGCGCCGTCGGCGCTGCCGCAGCCGCCCGAAGTCGCCGCCAGCGCCTACCTGGTGATGGACATGACGGCAAACCAGATCCTCGCGGGCAAGAACATCGACGCGCCGGTGCAGCCGGCCTCGCTGACCAAGCTGATGACCGCGTACCTGGTGTTCGACGCGTTGCGGGCCAAGAAGATTACCTTGACGCAAACATTCCCGGTCAGCGTGAATGCGTGGCGGCAGCCCGGCTCTCGCATGTTCATCGACCCGAAGATGCAGGTGCCGGTGGACGACCTGATCAAGGGCCTGATCGTGCAGTCCGGCAACGACGCTGCCATGGCGCTGGCGGAGGGCGTGGGGGGCACGGAAGAGCACTTCGTGCAGATGATGAATGACGAGGCCAAGGCCTTGGGCATGAATTCCACCACCTACAAGGACCCGACCGGCCTGCCCGAGCCGGGCCACATCACCACGGCGCGCGACCTGGCCACCCTGGTGGTCCGCCTGCGGCGCGATTTTCCCGAGTACGCGTATTTCGACTCGATCAAGAAATACTACTATCCCGGCACCCCGCCGAGCAACGCCACGAACCGCAACGGCATGCTGTTTCGCGACCCCACGGTGGATGGCATGAAAACCGGGTACACCAAGGAGGCCGGTTATTGCCTGATCGCCACCGCCAAGCGCGAATTCCCGAATCTGGGCGACCGGCGCATGCTGACCATCGTGCTGGGCACCGCGAGCGAGCACGCGCGCGTGAACGAGACGCAGAAATTACTGAACTGGGGCTACACCGCGTACGACGACATCAAGCTGTTCGACGCGAATCAACCGGTCGTGACCCCGAGTGTCTGGAAGGGCAAGGCGAGCGTGCTCAAGCTGGGCAGTCCGCAAGCCATCGTGGTCGCCGTGCCGGCGGGCAGCGCCGGCAAGATCAAGACCCAGGTCGTACGGCCCGACCCGCTGGTGGCGCCATTCGCGAAGGGCCAGCAGGTGGGCACGCTGAAGGTGTCGCTGGGGGATCAGCCGCTGGCCGACGTGCCGCTGGTGGCGCTCGATGCGGTCGATCAGGCGGGTGTTTTCGGACGCGCCTGGGACGCGCTGCGTTTGTGGATCAAATGATGGAGCCGTCAGCGGTAAAACCCATCCGGCCGTGAGTGCTCGCTGACTTTCCGGTGCATCGCGCAATTGCGACGCACCTTCCACACTGTTATACTTGAAAGCTTTTCGGAATTTCCGAAGGGATTCACGTTTTCGTTCAAGTTTCCAAACGTTTAGGGACGTTTTATTCATGCCAACCATCAATCAACTCGTACGCCAGGGACGCGAGGTCGAAAAGATCAAGTCCAAAAGCCCGGCGATGGAGAACTCTCCGCAGCGTCGCGGCGTGTGCACCCGGGTGTACACCACGACGCCGAAAAAACCCAATTCCGCCCTGCGCAAGGTCGCCAAGGTGCGTCTGACCAACGGTTTCGAAGTGATCTCGTATATCGGCGGCGAAGGCCACAACCTGCAGGAGCACTCGGTCGTGCTGGTGCGCGGCGGCCGTGTCAAGGACCTGCCCGGTGTGCGCTACCACATCGTGCGCGGCTCGCTCGATCTGCAGGGCGTGAAAGACCGCAAGCAGTCGCGCTCCAAGTACGGCGCCAAGCGCCCGAAAAAGGCCTGATTCGTCGAGCCAGTTAGTCGGTGTTTGAGTCATCCTGGCAGGTGAATCAAGCGAAGTGACCCGAAGCCCGGAATCGTCCGGGTGGGTCGAGTAAGTGAGGGTTTTGATAACTCTCGCGGTGCCCTCAGGGTGCACCAACTGAAGCAATAGAGGTGAAAAAATGCCACGTCGTCGCGAAGTCCCTAAACGTGAAATCCTGCCGGATCCCAAGTACGGCAATGTCGAGCTCGCCAAGTTCATGAACGTGATCATGCAAGGCGGCAAGAAGGCGGTCGCAGAGCGCATCGTCTACGGCGCTCTCGAGCAGATCGAGAAAAAATCCGGTGGCAAGGACCCGGTCGAGGCGTTCAGCATCGCCATCAACAACGTCAAGCCCATGGTGGAAGTCAAATCCCGCCGCGTCGGCGGTGCCAACTACCAGGTGCCGGTCGAAGTGCGCCCGGTGCGCCGCCTCGCGCTGTCCATGCGCTGGATCAAGGAAGCTGCCAAGAAGCGCGGCGAGAAGTCAATGGCCCTGCGTCTGGCCAACGAATTGATCGAAGCCACCGAAGGCCGTGGCGGCGCCATGAAGAAGCGTGATGAAGTCCACCGCATGGCCGAGGCGAACAAGGCCTTCAGCCACTTCCGCTTCTAAATCGTCCTTTTGAATCAGATCGGCTGTGAGTCCGGCCCGCCGTGTGGCGGGCGGGCGTGCAGCCGTTAATGGAGTAATTTTTCATGGCACGCCATACCCCCATCGAGCGCTACCGCAACATCGGCATCTCGGCGCACATCGACGCCGGCAAGACCACGACCACCGAGCGCATCCTGTTCTACACCGGCGTGAACCACAAGATCGGCGAAGTGCATGACGGCGCGGCCACCATGGACTGGATGGAGCAGGAGCAGGAGCGCGGCATCACCATCACTTCAGCGGCCACCACCTGCTTCTGGAAGGGCATGGGCGGCACCTTCGACGAGCACCGCATCAACATCATCGACACCCCCGGCCACGTGGACTTCACGATCGAGGTCGAGCGCTCCATGCGCGTGCTCGACGGCGCCGTGATGGTGTACGACGCGGTCGGCGGCGTGCAGCCGCAGTCGGAGACCGTCTGGCGCCAGGCCAACAAGTACAAGGTTCCGCGCCTCGCCTTTGTGAACAAGATGGACCGCACCGGCGCCGACTTCCTGCGCGTGCGCCAGATGATGGTGGACCGGCTCAAGGCGAACCCCGTGGTGATCCAGATCCCGATCGGCGCCGAGGAGCATTTCCAGGGCATCGTCGACCTCGTGAAGATGAAATCGATCATCTGGGACGAAGACAAGGGCGTGACCTTCAAGTACGGGGACATTCCGGCCAATCTGGCCGATGTGTGTGCCGAATACCGCGAAAAGCTGGTGGAAGCGGCGGCCGAATCCAGCGAGGAGTTGATGAACAAATACCTCGAAGGCGAGGCCTTGACCGAGGCCGAGATCAAGGCGGCGATCCGCCAGCGCACCATCGCCGGCGAGGTCCAGCCGATGCTGTGCGGTTCCGCCTTCAAGAACAAGGGCGTGCAGGCCATGCTCGACGCGGTCGTTGAATACATGCCGGCGCCGACGGACATTCCGCCGGTGAGCGGTACGGACGATGATGAGGCGCCGGTGGTTCGCATGGCGGACGACGGTGAAAAGTTCTCCGCGCTCGCGTTCAAGCTCATGACCGATCCGTTTGTGGGCCAGCTCACGTTTGTGCGTGTCTACTCCGGTGTGCTGAGCAAGGGCGACAGCGTGTACAACCCGGTGCGCGGCAAAAAGGAGCGCATCGGCCGGATCGTGCAGATGCACGCCAACAACCGCGAGGAAGTCAGCGAGATTCGCGCGGGCGACATTGCGGCCTGCGTGGGCCTGAAGGAAGTCACCACGGGTGAAACCCTGTGCGATCCCGCGGCCATCGTGACGCTGGAGCGCATGGTGTTCCCCGAGCCTGTCATTACCCAGGCGGTGGAGCCCAAGACCAAGGCCGATCAGGAGAAGATGGGCATCGCGCTGCAGCGTCTGGCGCAGGAAGACCCGTCGTTCCGCGTCAAGACCGACGAAGAATCCGGCCAGACCCTGATTGCCGGCATGGGCGAGCTGCACCTGGAAATCATTGTGGACCGCATGAAGCGCGAGTTCGGTGTCGAAGCCAATGTGGGCAAGCCGCAGGTGGCCTACCGCGAAACCATCCGCAAGACGGTGACGGACGCGGAAGGCAAGTTTGTGCGCCAGTCCGGCGGCAAGGGCCAGTACGGCCACGTGGTCTTCAAGATCGAGCCCAATGAGATGGGCAAGGGCTTTGAGTTCGTTGACGCGATCAAGGGCGGCGTGGTGCCGCGCGAATACATTCCGGCCGTGGAAAAGGGCGTCATTGAGGCGCTGGGTCAGGGCGTGCTCGCCGGCTATCCGGTGGTGGACGTCAAGGTGACCCTGCACTTCGGCTCCTACCACGACGTGGACTCGAATGAATTGGCCTTCAAGATGGCGGCCATCTTTGGCTTCAAGGAAGGCTGCCGCAAGGCCAGCCCGGTGATTCTGGAGCCGATGATGGCCGTCGAGGTGGAAACCCCGGAAGACTATGCCGGCAACGTGATGGGCGACCTGTCGTCCCGGCGCGGCATGGTGCAGGGCATGGACGACATGATTGGTGGGGGCAAGGCCATCAAGGCGGAAGTCCCGCTGTCCGAGATGTTCGGCTACTCGACCACGCTGCGCTCCATGTCGCAGGGGCGTGCCACCTACACGATGGAATTCAAGCATTACAGCGAAGCGCCGAAGAACGTGGCCGAAGCCATCATGGCCGCAAGGGCAAAATAATTGCCTGGGGTTGAACCAGGATTTGCGAGGCAAATTTGCTCCGACCCCTCTGATTAATCCGTCTGCGACGGTGTGCCGCCCTGTTCCCGTGCGGGGCGAACCAGCAACATCGTGCAGACATTAAACCTGGACACGGGAACTGCTCTTTGGAGAATTTGAAATGGCGAAGGAAAAATTTAGTCGCACCAAGCCGCACGTGAACGTGGGCACGATTGGGCACGTGGACCACGGCAAGACCACGCTGACGGCGGCGATCACGACCGTA